>JANQOL010000661.1 GCA_028289675.1 Pirellulaceae bacterium | reverse complement strand
TGCCACCGAAAGTACTTCAAGCGCTGCCGTTTAAGTGGAATGACCACACCCTCGGTCGACTGCAACTCTTCGCGGACAAGGCGATCCATTTCGGCCCGTTCCGGCGGCGACCCCTTTTCATAGGTGCGTGCCATTTCGGTTGCAATCCAAGTGTCGGTATCGACCGCGTGCAGCCCCGACAACTTCAGTTCTTGAGCGCGGCTTTGCGCGCTGGCCGATTTGGTACCCGCCCGCAACCGCATCAAGTCGATTAAGGACTGAAACGCTTCCTGGTACTTTCCGGCTCGCATGCTGCCCAGCGCCAGCCACTGCAGATACCGGAATCGCTGCGGTCCAAAGTCGACGATGTACTGCATCTCGCGCGCGGGTGCTTCGTACTTCTCGAAATCGCGTTCCAATCCGCTAAGCAGCGTTTCGACCATCAAATAGCGCGTGTCGATATCGCGTGAATCTTGCCGAAACGACTCTTGCAAAATCGCATACGCCTGTTCGATGTCCCCTTGGGCTAGCGCCAGTTGCGACTTGTGGTTGAGTGCCCAAATATCGCGCGGATCCTCTGCCAGTTTTTGCTCGACCATTTCCGCCAATGAGTCTTGCATGTGGTACACGGCCACAGCGGTTGGCGACACGGAAATCAAATGACCTTGGTGTGCGACGAGGTTGCCCAGAGGTTCAGCGACTTGAGCTTGATCGATGATCTCGCCAGTGCGGCTGTCGTATTGAATCAGTTGTTGGTCTGTCAGCGGAATCATGACACTGCCTTCCAGCCACAGCCCCTTGCCAGCCAGTTTGGCCCGGTCGGGGAACTCCTGCTCCCAGACCGGCGAACGCTCCTTCAAGCTGTAGCCGTAGACATAGCGTTCGGCCACCACGACCAAAATTCCATCTTGGATGCCAGCAACATACCGCCCCCCGTTTCTTCGTTGGGGGGCTAACACGGGCTCTCCGGTCAGTACTCTGCGGCAGAAGAAAGAGCGTGACTCCGGTGGGCTGACGACGACCACTCCATCCTGGGCAATCATGGCCGAATCCAGCCAGCGGGATGCCAGGGGGTTGAATTGCATGCTGCCGTAACCACCAAAGGCACCCGCCTGAGGCTGGGGCGAATTCTCAGTCGAGTAGGAATAGCCCCAGCGCAAACTGCGGGTGACCAGATCGACGGCCAGGATCGCACCCGCGCCGGTGGGGCAGAGTACAACTCCGTCCGCAATGGTTGGAGAAATGGCTTGGCTGCGACGCAGCGGGTCAAATTGCAACTGGCGATACAGCGGATGAATCAGCTGTTGGGACCAGCGTAGTTTTCCAGACTCGGGGTCCAAGACCACTAGCTGTGTTTCGCTGTTTCTTTCCACCAACGCATACAGATCACCTTCGTAGGAAAGTGGCGGTCCCAGGAAATAAGCATTGTTCAGTCGCGGCTCGCTCGTGTTGGCCAGGTTGCTACCTCCCACTTGCCACACAATTTTTCCTTGCCCGGCGACGCTGACTCCCTGCAGGACGTTGGTGACGACTTGCGAATAGACTCCTCCGGAGCGTTGTTGCCTGCCGGGCGCGGAATCGCTGATGTAATACAGACGCTCCTGATCGCAGCTGAACCTGCCGAACGCGGAACTGCCCCAAACGCGATTCAGCAACTGTTCTGACAGCACACTACCCAAGCTGCCGGCGCTGTAGTCGGCCCTGGAGTTCATCAGTTTGGCGGGCGAGCTATTGTGGTAGAACGGCCATTTGATCAGACCGTTTTCAAAGTCGATGGCCAAGACTTCCGAATCGGTGGTTTTGGTCAGCACCAACTTTTCCAGCGTTCGCGCTTCGAACTTAGGCAGGATGACGCGATCTCCCTGCCGTTCGATCTCCGCCAGTTCCATCAGATGCTCCTTTTCAGGAACACTGCTGTGAATCGGAGCCACCCAGCGGGCGTTGGTGAGAGGCATGCTGGCGCGGGCGGCCGCGTTGCGGGCAGCTGAGCCACCGGAGATCAGCCAATTCTCGGCCACCCGACTGCCCCGCCGTGCCAAACCAGCTTGAATGCGGTTGGTGATCAGCGTCTCCCAATCGGTGTCCGGCACCAACCGCTGTGAACGACCGTCAAATTGAATGCTCTGCCCCGGAAAATCGCGCGTTGCCAAATTCAGAATGGACAGGGCTTGGATGGGCTCTTGAGCCTGGAGCCAACTCAGCGCTGCCGCGCGTGCGAGTTCGACGCCGTAACGCTGTCGAGCAGCCGAGTATCCCAGCAGTTGGCTATAGATGTTGGCCGCAGCCAGTGGGAATCCGTCGCTCAATTTCTGACGGGCGATCAAAAGGTGTGCGTCGTAACCGGCTTCCGTGTGCGGATATTTCCGCGCGACTGCGG
>JANQOL010000642.1 GCA_028289675.1 Pirellulaceae bacterium | reverse complement strand
TGCAGGCATGCGGTATAGGTGTCGATGCCGTGCTGCATGGTCCCGCCGCGGAGCAACAAGATAAACTCATCTCCACCAAAACGCGCGGCCAGATCACCTTGAAAGTGCTGATCTTGCTGCTCGGACATGCCGACAAACTGACTGAGCCGTTGGCCAATCGCAACCAACAGTTGGTCTCCCACATCGTGTCCCAAGCTGTCGTTGACAATCTTGAAACGATCGAAGTCCAAGAACATCACTGACAGATCGCGTTCGCTGGGTTCATCGCTATGTAATCGCTGATCCACGACATCGAGCAGGGCGTGCCGGTTGAGTAGTCCAGTGAGCTTGTCGAACTTCGCGGACACCACCAGCTCGCGCTGCGATTGATTCAATTCGGTGACATCCGCCGCGATTCCCAACAGACCTTCAACTTGTCCGGCCTTGTTACAAACATTGGTGACTTGGAGACGAACCGTCTTGTGTTCGCCGTTTTTGCACACATACGTCCATTCTCGAACGGCAAGAGCACCAAGCCGCGCCGACTCCACGAAAACATCCAAGCCGGCAACTTCCACACCCAATTCCGCTTGATAAATTCGGGCCTGCGCGTCGACTTCAGACTTCAGGTGAATCAGTTCGGGCGTGTGTTTGCCCACCACTTCTTCAGCCGTGTATCCCAGTAGTTTTTCCGCTCCCGAATTGAATAGCCGAATTGTGCCATCCAAGTCCGTGGCAATGATGGACACTTCGGTCGCCGCATTGAACACGGCTTCTAGTCTGGCGCCCGTGCGTTCCGCCTCCAGCTTCGCTTCACGCCGCTCGGTGATATCGCAGAGATAGCCGTGCCACAACGTGGCGCTGCTGGGCAAATAGCAGGGCATCGCGTGGACATACAGCCAACGGAGTTCGTCGCCGTGGCATCGCACCCGGAACTCTTGTTTCCAAGGCGTCAATCGCGTCTGCGAGTCACGAATCGCAGTCTGCACGGCTGCTTGATCTTCCGCGTGTATCCGATCGAACAAGCAGGTTGCGTCCTGTCGCACATCATTGGGAGACAGACCGAATACCTCTCGAATGCCCTCACTGGCATAAGGGAAACAGGTACTCCCATTCGGGTTCCTTTGAAATTGATAAACAACACCCGGCACCTGCGCGCCGATCCGAGTCAATCGATCGTTGGCGGCTGCCAGTTGCTGCAACAATTCGTTCCGTGCCAAATCATCCTGGCCCTGACGATAGCGCAGAACGAAGAAGATGCCCAACGAAATCAGAGTCGCGAAGAACAACCAATTCGCACCCAACCACCAACACGAAACGAACAGACCGAGGACGGTCAATTCCGGAAGGACGGATTGAATTTGCTTGGGTAGCGAATTCATACGGATCGATGCCAAATGAGGACGGACACTGGTTGCCCGGCATACCACGGTGAGGTGCACCGGTTTTATGCGGGCTGACGAATTTTTATGCGGGCTGACGAACGTTAGGGCGCACTTGGGCGTGTCGATCCTTCCACTGCCTCGGATTCGAAAAAAAATGCGGTGACTCTACGGATTACGGAGGATTGCCGGATTATGTTGACGCCAGGACACCCGTAGGTGGCATGACGGAATACCGAGTGGGTTACCTCTGATGAAAGTTTCGGTTGTAACGGTTATTCCGGAGGCAATGTCCCTAGCTATCACACCGCACCTGGACGTCAGCTTTTGACTGGCCAATATCCAATAGGTGGCGATGTACGTCGCAAATGCCGATGCTGACTAAGATTTGTGCACCTACTTCGATGCAGTGCACCAATGTCATTGTCTTTGAGTCGAAACGGAATCTCGACTCAAGTAGACCTCGACGCCCCGATGACAAGGTGATTTAGTGCAGCCGTCAGGGAAGATTGCTCGCGCACACGCTCTGTGGATCGGTCTATTCTTGGGAATGGGCTATCAGGCGTCCGCGCGTGCGCAAATCGAACCATTGACACTCGTACAACCGGCACCCGCGGCGGACGAGCAACTTTCCGACACATACTTGCCGACCGTCGCGGAGGATCTGGATTTTGGTGACTTCGCGCCCGTCGACGCCGATCGCGATGCAGACACTCCACCTGCGTTGATCGAGCGATTGCCGTCCCCCGGCCCTACGATCCTCCGGCAGCCATGGTGGTCTGAGGCAGCGGCCAGTAACGAGTTGGCTGGTAGCTGGCAGCTAGACCAACTGATTTGGTTGGCAATCGAGAATTCACCGTACGTGCAATCCATCTTGGTCGAACCACAGATTCAGCAAGCACGTGCATCGGCAACATTGGGCGAATTCGATCCGACCACGTTCTTGGACTCCATTTTCAGCGACACGTCCGATCCTGTCGGCAATGAGTTGATTACGGGATCCGCCCCACGTTTAAACGATCATGTGTGGGACAACCGCTCGGGAGTACGCAAAAAGAACGTACGTGGTGGACAATTCGAAATGTCCCAGGGTTTTCTATTCAAGGATAGTAACTCGGACTTCTTCGTGCCGCCCAATCAGGCTGACACCCAATTGATCATGAGCTACTCGCAGCCGTTGGCCCGCGGTTCCGGCACTTTTTACAACCGTTCGTCTTTTGTCGTGGCCAGCTTGGCGGCGAATCGCAGCGTCCATCAAGCGTCCCAGCAGATCCAGCAACACGCGTTCAATATTACGACCGCGTATTGGGAATTGTATGCGGCGCGTGCCTTTCAGGTGCAGATTCAGCGGGGCATTCAAAGTCTGCAGACGCTGCGAGGACAACTAAGGGGTCGTGCGGACATCGACAGCCTGAGGAGTCAGCTGCTTCGCGCCGACGCGGCCATCTCTCGCCAGCGCGCGGCGCTCGCGCAGTCTCAAGCTCACGTCCGGTCGGCCGTCGCCAGGCTACGGGCGGCGGTGGCGGCGCCCGAGCTGCAGGCTTCGGTCGACCTGATACCGGGTACCTTGCCGGCGGATTGGAAGACCGCGTTGTCTGTCGAGTATGAGTTGCAAGCAGCTTTAGCGACGCACCCAAATGTTCTATCGCTGCGTGAAACGCTGAAGGCTTCCCGCGTACGACTAAAGGTAGCCGAACAAGAACTCCGGCCAACGTTGGATCTGGTGCTGGAAGGATATCTCCGCGGGTTGAACGGCGACTTTGACGCGGCCAAGTCGTTTGGTGACCAATTCTCGGAGGGCGCGCCCAGCTACTCGGCCGGGGTCGTATTCTCGCGACCATACCGCAACACAGCCGCACGGGCGATCCTGAGGGAAAGGCGTTTGGAGTTGCGACGCACCCTGTTGGAATTGGATCAGACGCTGTTGACGATTAGTGCCGACGTGGAATCCGCGGTCGCGCGGGTCGAAGCCGCATACGCGCAGTTGGAAGCCTCCGTCCAGTCAACTTTGGCCACGCACGCGGAGTTGGAATATCTGACGGCCCGCTGGAGCAATGCTTTCTTGGACGCTACG
>JANQOL010000295.1 GCA_028289675.1 Pirellulaceae bacterium | reverse complement strand
GTGCCGGTTGAACTGGCCGGGCCGGCCTGGGGGGTGTTTGCGCCGGCTGCTGGGCCCAACAGCCCAATCCAATAGCCGCAGCGATCGATAAAGCAGTCGCATACGGGATCGCATGGCGAGCGTAGCGACTCATGGTTTGGTGCAATTGATTCATCGTCAGGTCTCCTGATCGAGTAAAGAGCTCAAATGTATCGCGCGGACACAAATCGTGCTCCGACGCGAAATCCTGGTTTCAATGTGGTTCTGGCCGACTGCTACTGGAGTTGGCGCAACTGATTGATCTGGTTCTGAATGCCCTGAACCTGCTGGTCGAATTCAAATGAGGCAACCGGCGGTGGCGACAGGTCGTTGGCGGCTCGCCAGATTTCTGCCTGAAGCTGCTGTACTTGCTGCTCGAAGCGAATGTCCTGTTGCTGGTATCTCTGCCAGTCATTTCGCGATTGACTTGGTGTGATACCCAGGTCGTTGGGCATCTCTCTTGGGGCTTGCTGTTGGCGTGGTTCGGCTGCCGTGGAAGGAGTTACCGGCGAAGTCTGCTGCTGATGTTCTTGCTGCGCTTCACTGGTGTACGTTGTGTTCCATGGACCCGCGGAGAAGATGGACCAGCCCAGGCCAACAGCCAACAGTAAGACCGCTAGCCAGATTGCCGTTGCGCCGGGACGAGCGTACGGATCCCAAGCCCAGAACTGGCGCTGCTTGAGCCAGGTAACGGCAGAGGGTGGCGTCAAGCTGAGGCCACCGCGTTGCAAGGAACTTAGTAAATCGCCTAATTGTTGTTCGGCTAAGGCGGCCGACGGCAGCCGGTGCAGTGGATCTTTGGCAAGCAGCCGATCGACTAACTGGGAAAGCTCTCGTGGCACGTCGGGGTTGACTTCAACGATTGGTCGATGTGGGCTGTGACAAATCCGATGGAGGGCCGCCATTGCTCCTTGAGCTCGAAACGGTGTGTGTCCGGTCAAGGCAAAATAGATCACGCTGCCCAGACTGAACAAGTCACTGCGATGGTCTATGGCGTCTCCCTTGGCCTGTTCGGGTGACATGTAGTAGGGTGTTCCCGCCAAGATTCCGGTGCGAGTCAATGAAGCGTCGTCGACGGCCCGAGCCAAGCCGAAATCACTAAGCAACACCCGGTCGACTTGCTCGAGCAATAAGATGTTCGCTGGCTTGACGTCTCGATGTACCAGACCTTGAGCGTGCGCGGCAGCCAATCCGGCGGCAGTTTGCTGGGCAATGCGCAGCACATCGGACACTGGCAACGGACCAGATTGATCAACGCGTTGTTGCAGCGACATTCCCGATACGTATTGCATCACCAGGTAAGGGATCTGCGAATCGGTATGTACGTTGAAAATCGGAATCACGTGAGGATGCACCACGGCCGCGGCGGCCTGAGCTTCGCGGGCAAAGCGACGGCGGGCGGAAGGGATGTGGGCCACGTGAGCCGCTAGAACTTTGATGGCGACCACGCGATGCAGGTCGGAATCAAACGCACGCAAGACGATACCCATGCCGCCCACACCAATGACGCGTTCGATGTCGTAGCGTCCCAATCGGCCGAGCAATTCCGGGTGTGTCGGCGGCTCAAGAAAGTCGAGCCGCACCTGTTGGTATTCGATTGGCTGAGCATCTTGGAGTTCCGCCTCCAACTCGATGGTCACCGATGAATTAGATTGATCGGAACGGACTGGCAGATCGTCGGAGGTCAGGACAGCCCGAGCATCGTGCCACCACTGGTCATCGCCCATGGCCAGTTTTTCTAATTCAGGCTGCAACTCAGGATGCTGTTCGAGCCGCGTTGCGGCCGCCTCATATTCTTGGCTGTCGACTGGGGCTGTCAGCAGCGTCCTCAAGAATTCAGGAGTGTTGCTCATCTTCGACCTCCCACTGATGAATCAACTGCTTCAAGCGATGCAATACGCGGCTGCGAGCGATGTAAATTGCGCCGACGCTGATCCCCAGCCGCTGAGCGGCGCTGTCA
The DNA here is from genome assembly GCA_028289675.1 of Pirellulaceae bacterium. Classification (GTDB taxonomy): domain Bacteria; phylum Planctomycetota; class Planctomycetia; order Pirellulales; family Pirellulaceae; genus Aureliella. The sequence continues at coordinate 3,101 of JANQOL010000295.1, read as the reverse complement.
ATGGGCTCGCCCTCAACGCTCGTACTCCAGAAAGCTTGCCATGTTGTTGGTTGAACGGAGTCACGGATGAAGCCAGCCGCAGATAGAAAAAGCTCTCGACGGTAGTCCAGCAACAGCTCTCGATCTTGGGGCAGCTCGTGGACTTGTTGCAGTGCTAGCATGACTGACGTTTTGCCAGTTCCTCGGTCGACTTTACGCTTGCCGACCATGTCGATCAGTTGGTTGCGGGCGATGCGAAACAACCAAGCTCGGAATCTCCCCCGGGCCGGGTCCGGCTGCCAACGGGAGACCGCCCGTGTGACGGCGACGAACACGTTTTGCACCAACTCCCGTGCGTCGGCATCTTGCATGCCGCGGCGCCGGCCAAAGCGATATATCAATGGCTCGTAGATCGCCGCAAACTCCTGCCAAGCTTCCGTGTCCGTGGACGCCGGAAGACGCAAAATCAAACTATGGCGGGTTGGCGGGGAATCCAGCATGATGATGGCCAAGGTCAGTCGAAATGTTTGCTCTACCGTTTACACGATGTTGGTCCGGATTTCTTTCAGGGCCTGCCCAACAATTTTGAAATGTTCGTAGCTAGCGCGGGCCGCACGGACAACTGGCCTGCGTCATCAACGCTGGGGGTTGCCCACTGCGTCGAAGGCAGGCCGCATCAAGCGCAAAAATGCTCTAAGAAGATAATTCGCAGGCCGCCCAACGAAAAAGAGAGATCTTAGAGCTAGCATTCCCCGGCGAATCATGGAAGTGTAAGGCTTCGAGAATGTCGAAGAAGTCGTTGAAAAGGAACAGCGCTGCGACCGGGTGGGGATACCTGTTTTGCACAAGCCACCTGTTCTGCTGGTGGTCAATGATGCTAGTCAGCTTGGTGCAGGTCTTGGCTGGATGGGGAGCCACCTGCCTGCGAAAGAGAAGGTGACGTCCGGCTTGCCTGCTGCTGGCGATCCAGCCGCCAGGCTCCGAAGCTGAGCAACATGGCCATTGCAATGGCGACTATGGGCGGCAGCCATCGCACTTCCATCGAAATGATCCAGCTTTGGTTCTCCGGTCTGAGCATGGCTGCTATAGCTGGCACATAATGCGGCAAGATCAGTAGACCAAAATAGACCGTCATCATGACGGCCCAGGCAAGTAAGTAACCGCTGAGAAACAGCTCCAATCGCTCCCTGGTCCAGAGTACGACCGCGATCAGAAACGGAATCAGTGCCATGCCGGTCACGCAACTGATGCCGGCCACAGGATCACCACCCGGAGCTGAAATCGCCAAGAGGGCGCCGATCTGTCCCAAGAACAGCACAGACAACAGACCAAACATGCCTGCCGCGATGCGGCGCCCGACCATGCTCCTGCCCTCAACCAGATTCGATTCAGCTTGATGCTACGCTCCTTGCGCTGCTTCAATCTAAACTGGCTGGTGGCACATTGCCAGGGACATCATTGCGTTTGCCTGCCCTGGCCGCGACTGAGAAAGATCTTTCAGGGCGTTCTAAGGCGCTTTAAGAGGCAGTTTTCACGATATGGCGGCGGGTGCTCGTGCACACCACGCAGCCACTGTCAAATAGACGTTCAAACGGACACTTCGCTGACATCGATTTTGTACGTTTCGTTTGGACAGTCGACGTGTTCGTGATCTTCTTGGCAATCCTCAAAGGCGTCGTCCATAAACTGAATAAATCGTTGATCGTTGCGTAGCGAGTCCAGGTCGGAGTCCCGTTCCATATGACGGGGATCGTGGTAACCCGAGTCCCGAGCTTGCGTCAGCTGTTCCAACGCGGATTCAACGTCTTGTTGTAAAGCGTAGGCACAGGCCAGATTGTAGTGCGCCAACCCAGCGAACTTCTTCGTCTTGGTGGCCTTCTTATGCCAAGGGATGGCCTCGTTCAGTTTGCCTTGCAAGTGCAGGCTGGCAGCCAGATAAAACGTGGCTGAATCCAGCTGAGGAGCCAACTGCAGTGCCTCGCGGCACAACGCTTCCGCCTTGACGTAGTTGCTCCGCAGGTAGTGGCTACGCGCTTTGTCGGCCAATTCCCCGGCTTGCTCCTCCGACAACTCGGCAATCAGGCCTGGGAAACCCGGAACGGTGGCATCACGGGATTCCTCGCTGAAGAACAGAGCTCGGGAAACGCTGGATCGTTTGGAGCGATCACTAAGGTCGTCTTGAGCAAACGGTAGTGCATTGCTATTGGCTCTGGGAGACTGTTCGCCACCTCTGCTCATCCATCCCGCCAGTCCCATACAAATCAGCAGGGCCAGAACAACTCCGCCGCTTACCAGGCGACTTGTGAGGCCGCTGGAGTTCGACGCATACTGAGCCGGGAGCCAATCACGAGCGGGTGTGGGCACCACAGTTGGCGATTGAAAATGGGCGAGTTCTTGCTCCAGCAACTCGGCGACTTCAGCAGCAGATGCAAATCTATGTTCCGGTTGCTTCGACTGCAGTTTGGCTATGAAGGCGGCTAACCAGGCTTCGATAAGGGGATTAACTTCCCGAATCGGTCGCGGCTCTGTTTCGCAGACACGTTTGATGACCCCGAACACGGTTTCACTGCGGAACGGTGAATGGCCAGTGCAAGCGGTATACATCACGCTGCCCAGGCTAAACAGATCCGAGCGATAGTCGAGCGATTCGCCTTTGGCTTGTTCGGGCGACATGTATTGCGGCGTTCCCGAGATCGCGCCACTGTGCGTCATCGTTGCTTCGTCGGCCACACGAGCTAGTCCAAAGTCGGTGACCAAGGCACGTTCGACGCCGTCCTCGAGCAATACGTTAGCCGGCTTGACGTCGCGGTGAATGATGCCTTGGCGGTGGGCGGCGGCCAGTCCACAAGCGATCTGCATGCCGATTCGCGTGATTTGCTCGGTGGTCATTGGCCCCACCTGTTCCAGCCGCTGATGCAACGAACCGGCAGGCATGTATTGCATGACAATGAAGGGCATCCCGCGGAATTCGTCGACTCCGTGAATCGGAATGACGTGTTGGTCGCTGACCGCGGCGATCGAACGGCCCTCACGTTCGAAGCGGCGGCGAGAAGAACCGTTGCTGGAGTATCCCGGGGCCAGCATCTTGATCGCTACCAGGCGATTGAGCCGAGTATCAAAGG
>JANQOL010000637.1 GCA_028289675.1 Pirellulaceae bacterium | reverse complement strand
GCTCGCCCCAACTTCCATACGCGCCGTTGACGGCCTGTCGCTTGCAACATGGACTGCCACAAAGCTTGGTAACTCATATTTTCTCCAGCGAGAATGTAATGCTCGCCACGCGAGGCTCTCGTAACCGCGGTGACAATTGCCTGAGCTACATCCCGAGCGTCGCAGGCACTGCATCCGCCTGGCGGCGCGGCCAGCACCGGAGCTCGATTCACCTCCAGCATCATCCGGCCGCTGGACGGTTTCCAATCGAAAGGGCCAAGCATGAATCCGGGATGAATGATGACCGCGTCCAGGTCGGACACCGCCAGCTGCTGCTCCACGACACGTTCGGCCTCTGTCTTGCTGATGACATAGCTGCACGGGGTCTTTTCCAGTCGACGCTCCGATTCTTCGTGAATCGGATGCCCGGCATCCTGCGCCGCCGGCAAAGTATCCACGGTGGAAATATGTACCAGCCGAATACCTTCGCGCCGGCAAGCGTCCGCCAAGCGTTGTGTCCCGGCGACATTGACCGAGCGAGACGCTTCCAGCTGTTGCCAGCCGATATGAATCATGGCCGCGCTATGGATGACCGCCGTACAGCCCGACACCGCCTGGTTCAAAATGCCCGCGTCGCTCAAGTCACCTTCGAAGATTTCTACGGGTAGATCGTCAAAGGCGATCCGCGAGGATGCTGGCCTGCACAGAACCCTCACCGCCTGCCCTTGTTCGCACAAAGTCCGCACGATGTTGTTGCCCAGCAAACCCGTTCCGCCAGTTACAAAGATCAAAGCCTCGAACCTTTTTCGTTGATACCCACCTGCCGTTGAACAGTTGCACGACAATCAATCCAACGAGTCGCCACGGGATCGCCCAGTCTAGTGAGCCAGCCGAGCTAACGACAAAAACTCACTCGCGGCCAGCGCCGCGCTGGGTTCGGTCGATCCAAGGGTCAAATCTGCCACCAGTTCACCCAGTACGGATGCGAACTTGAAACCGTGCCCGGACAGTCCGGCGGCGAAGACGACATTCTCAAAATCGGGATGCCGGTCGACGACGAAGTGCTCGTCCGGACTGAGAGTGTACATGCAGACGGAATGTCCTGTCGCATCCTGCGATGCGTGCGGCAAATGATGTTTCAAAAATTGAGCGACACGCTCCTGTTCGTGAGGGTCAACGTCCGTCGGCAACTGCAATGGATTGTCGATCGTATCGGATGGCCCAAACTGCTCCGTATCAAAGCTGTGCTCACATACTTTGATACTGCCGGCCTCGACCTGTGGAAATCCATAGTAGCAGCCTCCAGGTGTTTGGTAGAACCACACCGGTGACTGATTTGCCAACGAGTAGTGATGAGGTGCTACCCGGTACCAATGCAGGTGTTTGCGCACGACCGCAAAATTGACGCCAAGATCTCGCAGCAGTTCTCCAGCCCAGGCGCCGGCAGTGATCACCAATCGATCGGCCGTATACTGTTGCTGCTCGGTCGTCACGGTACAAGTGTTGCCGTGAGAACTCCAGTCCAGCACGGCGGCCCCGATGTCCAACACCGCTCCGTTTCGCTGCGCCATCTCGGCATGGGCACGCACGCATTGTTCCACCAGCAAATAGCCGCCCTCAGGCTCCAACAAAGCGATGTTGCCGTCCGGAAGATGAAAGCCTGGGAACCGTGCGGTGATGTCGTTGCGAGAGATCTCTTCAACGTTCAGCTGGTGCAATTCCGCCGAATGTCGAATGCCCGAAATTAGTTGCCCGTCAGCGGCACCGATTTCCAATAGACCGGGCGTAAACAAAAGTTGAGCGTCCGATTGCTGTTCCAACTCCCGCCACAGCTCGTAGGCTCTCAGCAGCAGTGGCACGTAGTTGGGATGCTCGAAGTACGCTTGGCGTATGGCACGTGTCTGGCCGTGCGAGCTACCTCGAGCGTGCCCGGGGGCGAAGCGGTCAATTCCAAGCACGCGGCATCCGCGCTGTGCCAAGTGATGCAGCGCGGCGCTGCCGACGCCGCCAACACCCAGGACAATTGCATCAAAGTGATGTTGCATGCCGTACTCCGTGATCGCACCAGCGGCAAATCCAAATTGCCGGCCAGCCGCAACAGAACCTCACTGCACTCATTCCGCAGCCCAACCAAGTCGCGGACTCACCCGGATTCCTGGCGGCATTGTACTGAGTTGTGGGCAACGTTGGTCGGCAACGTCCTGAGGCGGAACCTCACAACGTTTGCATTTGCTGCACCGCTTCGGCCGCCTGATCGGGATCGGTGGTATCGCACACGACCGCACCGTCTCGTAGCACGATGTTGCGATGGGCATTGCGGGCAACCGCTAGATCGTGCGTCACCAAGATCACGGTCAGATTGCGCTCTTCATTCAGTTTCTTGAATAGCTCAATCACTTCGCGACTGGTCTTGCTATCCAGATTTCCAGTCGGCTCGTCGCCCATCAAGATGCTGGGTTCGGTCGACAATGCTCGGGCGATTGCCACCCGCTGCTGTTGGCCTCCGGAAAGTTGCCCGGGATGGTGGTCGATGCGGTCACCCAGCCCCACCAGATCCAGCATCTCGACGGCGACTCCTCGGCGTTTCCGCTGACTCATGCCGGGACCATACAACAACGGCAGCTCGACATTCTCCAGTGCCGATGTCCGCGCCAAAAGATTGAAATTTTGAAAGACAAAGCCAATTTGCCGATTTCGAATTTTGGCCCGCGCGTCTCGCGACAGCCCCACCATTTCGACGCCGTCCAACAAAAAACTTCCACTGGTGGGCCGATCCAAGCAACCCAGCGTGTTCATTAGCGTAGATTTACCAGACCCCGAAGGCCCGATCAAAGCCACATATTCCCCGCGTTCGATATTCAACGAGACGCCGCGCAGCGCATGCACTTCGACCTCGCCCATGTTGTAGACTTTGCAGACGTCGTTGAGTTCAATCAGTGCCATGGACTAGCCAGGTTTATTCACAGACGTGTGACGGATCGTTGGTAGTGTTCTGTAGCAATGACTTGCGTCATCCAGTGACCTAAGATTCGCCAACCAGCATTGGATCTTGCCGAAATTCTCTGGCCCTTCGCCAGATCCACTATCACTTGGCTACCGTTGACTCAGTCCTGGCTCGTCGGCCGTCGTCTCGCTTTCGCCTGCCGGATTGCTGTCGCCTGTAGGGCCACTGCCAACCTCAGGATCGCTTTCCACAGCAGGATCGTCGCCCGACGAGAGGCCGCCCGTTGATGATGGATCCGTTTGACCAGCGGGATTCGCTGCAGCAGCGGCGGCTTGTTCAGCTTCAATCTTTTTGATCACGCTACGATGACTGTCAGCCATCAACTGATTCCCCAGTTTTTCATACTGGACGGCGACATTCTCATGAAACGCGATGCGCAGCGGGTTCATTTCGACAGCCGTTTCCAATGCCGTAATTGCCTCTTTGGTCCGCCCCAACAGTGCCAGCACCTTCCCTAACGTATCGTAGTACTCGGCCCTGGGCGTTTCCGCTTGGGCTGCGGTGGCAATCGCACGCTGCGCATAGCCCAGGGCTTCCTCCAACCGATCCGGATGCAGTTCGGCCAAAACGAAGGCCAGATTGTTGAGGTACTGGGAAGCGCCCGGCAGTCGCGTCACCACCTGTTCCAGGTGTGGCAATGCTTTGGCGTAGTTCTCTCGAATCAAATACGATTCTGCCAGCCAAGCATGGGTGGCGGCCGTCGCTTTACCCTCCGCCAAGAACTGCTGCAGCTTGTCGATCATCGCTCGGTTGGCACGCGGGCCTTGCAAACGCGCCAACTTGGCGATTTCCTGAACGACCATCGGGTTGGTCGGATCGTACCGCATAGCGCGATCCAACAACTGGACGTCGGCGGTCGTCGTACCGTTTTCTGATTTGAGGCTACG
>JANQOL010000632.1 GCA_028289675.1 Pirellulaceae bacterium | reverse complement strand
GGACATGCCCAACTCGTCGGCCAATTCGATGGCGCGCTCGGCGGTTAGCGGTTGCGTCAAACACGGCAACAGCGCGTCCAACACGCGGCATCTGTCCTTTGCTTGGTAGTCTATGCGTAGCCTTTGTTGTACCTCGTCCAACAGGCTATTGGCCCAACTGCGCATGAAGATCCTGTCTGGATCCGGCTCTTTGGATCTCAGCTCCAGCCACTTTTGCTCCCCCGATGAAACGTCTAGCGACATCAATACCGCTTGTCCGCCGCGTCGCTGCGCGTTTTGCTGGCGGTACTGATCGACCAGGAAACGTTTCCAGCAGGCCAACAAGTATGTTCTGAATTTTCCCTTTGCCGGGTCCGCGCGTTCCAACCAACGGCCGTCAATGACACCGCCCAGGAACTCTTGGGTAGCATCTTCCGCGTCTTGGCTAGGCAGTCCCTGTTTACGAGCAAAACTGTAGAGCGGCTGCCAATAGCGGCGAATGACCTCAGCCAACGCAGGCCGACCGTGCCGCGAATCCTCTTCGGCCGCTTTCCACACCAGGGTCCATTGCGTTGTCGCGAATTGTGGATGCGATTTCGTCAAACTTAGGCCTCGATTCCGAGTGTCACTCCGGACGATTGGGCGCGGCGACTAATGGGATCATTGTAACCTTGGCTCAATTCTCAGTCTTTCAAGGCGGTCGTTTCGCCTAATTCGGACAAGCGCGCCGTCAGGTCGTTTTCCAGTGTCTGGAGTCGTTCAGCATATTCAGGGTCGCCTGCCAAATTGGTGAACTCCCCGGGATCCTGCCGCGTGTCATACAGTTCGCGGCTACCATCGTGGTAGCGCATCAAGTGCCAGTTCTGTGTGCGGTAGGACACGCCGTTGCGAAACGACAACGCTGCCGGTTTAACTTCCTCATCAGGGTCTAGCAGCACCGGAGTTAGGCTTTGCCCTTGTACATCGTCGGGAATAGGCAGCTCCAATAAATCGCAAATTGTGGGATAGATGTCCACCAACTCCACCAGCGCATCGCTGCGGCCCGATTTGACCCCGGGCACGGACATGATCAGCGGCACGCGAATCACTTCCTCGTGCAAATTCGCTTTTTGCCAAAAACCATGTTCGCCCAGGTGATAACCATGGTCGCTTAGAAAGACAATCGCCGTCTTGTCCCGCAGCCCGAGCTGGTCCAGCTCCGAAAGTAGACGCCCAACTTGGGCATCCATAAAACTGACAGACGCGTAGTAGCCCGACCACATCCGCCGCTGATTGTCCGGGTATTGACCAATCGGATTCGTTGCCGACTGGGTGGCCGCTTGGCCCAGACGAGGAATGTCATCAGTATCGTTGTCCGGCAATTCCGGCAAACGCATGGTCTGCCAGGGATAACGCGCGAAATACGGACGCGGAGCAACCATTGGATAGTGCGGACGTACAAACCCGACCGCCAAAAAGAAGGGCTGCTCACGATTCTGTCTCAGCAGGCGGACTGCATGTGTTGCCGATTTGTGATCAGGCTGATCCGACCCGTCGCCATCGTACTGCACCGTAACAAACATGCGATGCGGCATGGCCGTCGATTGGCGATTTTCTGGCGCGTCGGTAAAGATGTTTAAGTTGAGGCACGCGTAGTCGCCGGGGGTATGGGCTTCTTGTCCAGGTGAATTGAATCGCTCGGTCCAGGACGATGCCACATCCAACCCATCGGTTCCGGCTATGATGTCGCCCGGTACTTTCATGTGATAAATCTTGCCAACTCTCGCTGAATACCATCCATGTTGCCGCAAGTGCTGGCCCAGGTTGATTTGTCCTCCAGATTGGTAGCGGCTGAACATAAAGGACTGTCGCGAAGGTCGGCACACCGTACCTTGGCAATAGGCTCGCTGAAACACCATGCCGTCAGCCGCCAATTGATCGATGTTCGGTGTGTGGCAGTGGGGGTCCCCATAGCAGCCCAGCACACTGGCCTTTAAATCGTCCGACACGATCATGAGCACATTCTGAATCTCCCGCGCGGGCTTTGCCGCTGCAGAGTCGTCTGCCGCAAAGGCACATTGGCCAAATGCCCAACACATCGCCGTCATGATGCGAGCGATCGAGTGTCCGCTGAAACGATTGAGGGCGCGCATACCTTAACACCATGGTCAGAGTGAGATGTCCGCGCGGGAGTGAACCAAGCGTTCGTCGGTCCGTTTCACTCGCCGCCTGTCAGTTATCTTAAACTCTGGGAAAGGAATGCGACGGCCGTCGACGCGTTGGCAGCGTGGATAATTGTAGAATGAGGTTGTATCCGGCAACTACTCCCGTCACATGGACCGCGTCGTGCCCGACAAGAAGACTTCGACCAGGCGCTTATCTCTGGCCATGATTGGGCCCGGAATCTTGGTGGCCGCTACCGGCGTTGGGGCCGGCGACCTCGCCACGGCCACACTGGCTGGGACCAAGCTGGGGACGGCGGTGCTGTGGGCCGTGTTGGTTGGGGCAGCGCTCAAATACGTCCTGAACGAAGGGCTGACACGCTGGCAACTGGCGACCGATACGACTTTGTTAGAAGGAGCGGTAAGGCACTTGGGCCGTCCCATGCAATGGACGTTTATGGTCTATCTTTTGGTCTGGAGCTACCTGGTCGCTATGGCGTTGATGAGCGCCTGCGGTGTCGCCGCCCAAGCTATCTATCCTCTATCCGAGGACCCGGCGACGGGCAAAGTGATGTACGGCATCTTGCATTCGATCATCGCGGCAGGATTGGTTTTGATCGGAGGCTACGGCTTGTTCGAACGCATCATGAGCGTCTGCATCGGATGTATGTTTGTCGTCGTGTGCGTGACTGCAATCGTGTTGCGTCCTCCGCTGGCGGACGTGTCCGCGGGGCTCTTGGTGCCACGCATTCCAGCTTTGGACGAAGGCGGTTTGAGTTGGACCATTGCGCTGCTGGGCGGCGTTGGCGGAACCGTGACGGTGCTGTGCTACGGATACTGGATCCGCGAAGAAGGGCGATCGTCACCCAGCGACTTACCGATTTGCCGCTTGGATCTCGGCGTGGGGTATTTGATGACCGCCTTGTTTGGATTGGCCATGGTTGTGATTGGCAGTCAGCTGGGACAGTTGGACGCCCGCGGGGCCACCTTAATCATCGAAGTGGCGGACATGTTGGTCGAGCGGCTAGGGGTACTCGGACCGGTAGCCAAATGGGCGTTTTTGATTGGCGCATGGGGCGCAATCTTCAGCAGTTTGTTGGGGGTTTGGCAAAGCGTGCCCTATTTGTTCTCAGATTTTTGGAAGCAATTGAGACCCCAAGCTCCCTCCTCGGCCTTGCCCATCGATAGCCGCTCAACGCTCTACCGGCTCCATTTGGCCGCCATTGCGCTGGTGCCCATCAGTGGTTTATTTCTCTTTCCTTTCGCGACGGCCATGAAGGTCAACGGTATGGTGGGGGCCCTGTTTATTCCGATGTTGGCTGTCGTGCTGCTGTTGCTCAACGGGAATGCGAAGTGGGTTGGGCAGCAGTTCCGCAATTCCTTGTTTACCACCGTGTTGCTGCTGCTCACGTTAGCGGTGTTTATTCTGGCCGGAGCTCTACAGATCTCCGCAGCCTTGGCATCTTGGAGCTAAGCTTGCAGCCGCACCGTGTGCTGTTGTTGGGACAAGCTTGAGTGGACATAGTCGCCCAACATGGCGTTCAGGAGACAACGATGCAAGTTACCGAGCTACCCTTCAATCGCTCGTTGGGCCTGAAGTCCGATGGTGCAGCTATTTGTTTGGAGCCGCAGCCTCAACACCTCAATCATCTAGAAACCGTTCATGCCAGTGTTCTGTTTGGGCTCGCCGAGGCGGCCTCCGGGCACCTGCTGTTGCGGCAGTTCGCCGAGCTGCAAAACCGCTTGTGCGTGCTACGCAGTTCGACGGTCAAGTATCGACGCCCAGCGGCGGCCAACCAGATGATTCGTGCGGTTGCCACTCTGGATGAACAGCAGACGCTAGCGTTTTTGGAGCGTTTGGATGCCAAGGGCCGGGCCACCATCGATGTTCCAGTTTCCGTGGCCCAACATGACACGCAAGTACTGGCCGGCACCTTTACCTGGTTTGCCGGCCAGTAGCCTGAGCGGTATGTAGGCACTGGCAGATAGGATCGAAAGTGGCCTATCGAGATTGTCTATTGGGCTGACTCGGGCCGTTGTGGGCGCTCAGGTCGCTTGTCGGCACCACCGCGACCGTAGCCGCTTCTTCCTCCACTACTGAACAGCGCGCCAATACCGGACGTGAATTCGTCTTGGGAAATGGCGTCGTCCCCGTCCTTGTCCAGTGTTTTGAGCCGATCGGCCATCCGGTTGCCTTCCAGTTCGGAAGCGGAGATCTTGCCGTCTTGGTCGCGATCCATGCCGCGGAACATGCTCATGGGATCGAAGCGTCGTCCACCGCCACCTCCTGGACCACCTCGCGAACCTCCCGGACCGCCACGCTGCCCACTCTCAGCTGGTTCTTCGGACGCGTCGGTCGCAGCCAGGAACGTCTGGTCTTGTTCGACTTGTTGCCCTTGGTCGGTCACGCAATACAAATACTTGGCACTACGCACCACCAAGCGGCCATCGCTGACGGCCGGAGATCCCCAAAAAATCTCCTTGTCGGCCGTGAACCGGTTCAATGCGACTTGCGTGGTTTTGTCGCCCAGTTGAAACACGTACATTTGCCCGCTGCCGTTCAAATAAAACAGACGGTCGCCGACCACGACGGGAGACGGATAGTCCAGCGAGCCAAAGCGTCCACCGGTTTGTAGGGCTCCGCGCAATCGCAGTTGTTCTAGCTTGTCGCCGGTGGCCGCGTCGACAACCGTCAAAATACCACGGGCGATGACGTACAACTTCGAATCGTGGCGTACCGGTGACGCAAAGCTGGCACTGTCCCGACCGGTCCACACCGTCTTGGATTTGGAGACGTCGCCCCGTCCGCCCGCGTCCAAGGCGATGCTGCCACCGCCGCGTCCCGTGAATGCGAACACGCGCTCGCCGTCCAGGACCACACTGGAATACGCATTCTGCGCGCCCGTCGCGTCCGCATACCACAAGAGCTTGCCTGTTTTGGGATCCAAGCCCCATAGTTCCTTGGCGACGCACATCACTAATTCGGCATGACCATCGACTTGCACCAGTGCTGGTGTGCCCCACATGCCGTCCAGTCCTTTGGCTTCCTGGCGCCAGACCTCTTCGCCGGTTTCCTTGTCAAAGGCCACAATCGCCTGACTCTCTGCCGACGCAGTGACGATGACCAAGTTTTCATGCACCACGGGGCTGGACGATGAGCCCCATTTGGCCGGATCGGATTCCTTTCCAACTTCGGCTTGCCAACGTTGGTTACCGTTGAAATCGAATGCATGCACTCCACCTTTGCCAAAGAAAGCGATTACGTGCTGTCCATCCGAGACAGGAGTGTGCGAAGCATAACCGTGGGCGGTCACGCCAATGCCCGCGTAGGGGTCTTCGGGCAGAGACGCAGGTACATCTTGTTGCCAAAGCTTCTTGCCCGACTTCAGGTCGACACAAACCAGATGACGTACCAAGTCTTCGATGTTGCCTGGCTTTTCCTGCGAAAGGCCGTAGCCCGAATAGCAAGTGACGAAGACGCGTCCGCCGACAACGATCGGACTGGACGCGCCCGGTCCAGGAAGTTCAGTTTTCCAAGCTAGATTGGCGGACGGTGACCAGTTGGTCGGTACCGATTCGGACTCCGGCGCCTGACCGTTTCCGGAAGGCCCGCGGAAACGCGGCCAATCTTCGCCGAAGACCGGCGTCAAGAGACCAACAACGATCGACAGCATGGCGGAACAACGTATGAACGGCGACATGATTGACCCTTGAAATGAATGGATAGATACGGCGAAAAGAATCGGTAGGTGGCAACCGCTCGCTAGACGTTAATGCGATAGAGTCAGCGTAGCGGCCACAACCCCTGGCGAGTTTACCACAATCGCACATCGCTCACGCATGCGTTTCACGCACTGACGGCAGACGAGATCCCACGAAATGGTAGCTGATGGGCGATAGGCTCGGATGACTTGTCCAAGCGACCACCCAAGAAATAGTTTACGATGCACCGTCGATTCGTCCGGCACTGCGGCAGCCCGGTTTGGTTTTAATATTGGAAGTCTGCTCATGAGTTTTGCCCGTTCGCTAGTCAATCCGTATGAACCGACTCGAGTTTCGGTTGCGCCTAGCAACCGTACGCGAAAAGCTGCTTGGCTTTGCAGCCATTACCGTTGGGAGTGGTGGGCGTTGGCCGCTACGGCTGCGACGTGTCTGGACGTGGTTGCCATTTGGCAATTTCATACCCATGGCACAGGAGCAATTGGTGATCCGATCTTGGCACCGCTGGCAGCCCAATCAGCCTGGTGGATTCCCGTGTATCGGTTGGCAGTGCCTCTGCTGATTCCTTGGATGCCCGCGGTGTGCCGACAGGCTTTCGCCACGTTTTACATCAGCTTGGGCGTTTGCTTTGGTATCAACAATTTGTTGGGGCATTTCGCGGGGTACTTTCTGTTTGTCGATAGCATCGGGTTGTACGGCACGCTGACGCTGTGTTTACTCTTGGGGGCGCTGATGTTCGCAATTCAGATCGCCCGCGCAACACATCCCGCCCGCTCTCTGTTGGCGATGATAGTTTGGATTGTTGTGGCCATTTCGATGCAGGCAGGCTTCTTCGCATTAGTACGCTTCCTTTGAAATTGATAAGGATCGCGGTTTCTGATGCCAAATCTGTTTGAGAAGCAAGGCCTGCGAGGTCCAGCAGTCTGGCTATGGCTTGTGGCCGTTGGCGGGTTGCCGCCGTTGACCTTCGCTGGCGAAAAAGCACCAGGAGCTTTATTGGATCTCGCGCGTTGGCGACTGACGCTGCCGGTGCAGGGTGACGTGCCGGGTGCGCCTGCGGAGATCCGTCCCCCGGAACTGATCGCGTTTGTTCACGCGGAGCATTTCTTTCTGAACGAGCAGGCGGACGGCGTAGTGTTTCGAGCACACTGTGGCGGTGTCACCACTAAGGGATCCAGTTACCCGCGATGCGAATTGCGAGAACTCGCCAATGACCCCAAGCGGCCGGCCGCATGGAGTACCGAAGATGCCACCGATCACTCCATGACCTTGCGATTTGCCATTACCGCCACGCCGGCCAAGAAACGCCACGTGGTGTGTGCTCAGATTCATGACGCCGAGGATGATGTCATGATGATTCGCCTGGAAGGAACGAAGTTGTTTGTCGAACGGAATGAAGTTGAGCGAGTGATGTTGGATCGTCGTTACCAACTGGGAACGCCAGTGGAGATGACGATCCGCGCCGGTGGTGGCAAGATTCAAGTGCGGCAGGATGGCGAGTTGAAAATGGACTGGGCGGTGTCCAGGGACGGCTGCTACTTCAAGGCCGGTTGCTACACGCAAAGCAATCCCCAGCGGGGCGACGATGAGCAGGCCTTCGGCGAGGTCGTGATCTATCGCTTGCAGGTCGAACACGGTCGTGGGAACAACGATTGAGATTGGGGCGGAGAGTGCCGGATGCTGTGCCGTGATCCGGACTTGGCTGGCGATCATGCAATGCTAGCTTGCGAGTTGAGGCGTGAATGGCAGTCCGGCATTGCCGTCTGCCTACAATCCGCCAATGAACTGGCGAATCCGCAGTCAAATGTTGTAAGCTTCGCCACCTATCACTTGCCATCATGGCCCCTGCACTCGAAGGAAGCGAATGCGGTTCTTAGTGGGCATCTGGATGATCTGTTGTAGCGCTTCGCTGCTGGCCCAAGAAATACAAACGATCGGACAAGCGCCCCAAGCGTTGGCGACCCAAACGGTGGCGACCGGCGTTTATCCGAGAATCATCGACGATTCGGAAGCCGAGTTGGCGCGCTTTAAGCCGCAGGCCCTGCAGAGTATATCTATCTCCAGCGGCGGATTGCTGGATGTGTCCAACGCCAGCCGGTTGAACAGCTACTTCTTGGAGACTTCCGTTGGTAGTGGCATTCCACTGGGCAGCTTCGACAACATCCTGGGGGTGACGCCTCGCTTTCGTGTCGACTGGTTGGACGCTGCGGCTGGTCTTGATGTGCCTGGGGAGTTGTATCTTTTTGAAACTCAGTTCTTCTATCGCCGCGCCCTGCGCGAACGGCTGTCTGCGATAGCCATTTTTAGCCCATCGATTCGAAGCGATTTGTCGACCAGCCGAGACGCGTTTCGAGTTTTCGCACTGGGGTTGCTCAATTGGGAAGCGGTTCCCGATCGATTGACCCTGTCCGGCGGCGCCGTATTTCTAGGCCGAGCGGATCTACCTGTGTTGCCAGCGGTCGGACTTACCTGGACGCCGACTCGACGGACTGCGTTGGAACTGCGGTTCCCGCAATCCAGGCTAGCTTATCGGCTGGCCAAGGACGGGAGCCGCAGCGAACGCTGGACGTATGCCGCCATCGGGCTGGGCGGGAATACTTGGGCCGTCACCCGGGATGCGGGCACCAAAGATGAGCTTTCGCTGCGAGATATTCGCCTGACCTGGGGACTGGAAAGCAGACGCAGCGGCGGAGGGGGTGCGTTTATCGAAACTGGCGTAGCGCTGCAGAGGCGTTTTGAGTACGAGTCGGATTCTTCACAAGTCGATCTCGGTAATGCCTGGCTGCTGCAAGCCGGCTGGCGCTATTAGTGCATTGTCACGATTTGTTTTGGGATTGTCCGCAGTGCGATAGCACATAGCCAACGCAACACGTGGAGCGAATTGCACGTTATGGCGAGAAGGCTGGTTTGCACATTTTCATTCTTGCAATTTGAATTGGCGTGCGCTACTTGCGGCAGCTCCGCTCGCAGGAGCAGTGGCTGACGCCCAAACGTCTGGTTTTTGGAACTCTATTCCGCCGGTGGCTTGGACTCCGGTGATGCCTCGTGTTC
>JANQOL010000571.1 GCA_028289675.1 Pirellulaceae bacterium | reverse complement strand
ATACGGGTAATGCCGGCTCGCGCTGCCGGCGCACTCCGACCGCAACGCGTACAGCAGATTCGCCACCCGGGAGCAACTCCCCGGACGCGACTGGCAGCGGGCGCGGCTTGAGGACCGAGCGACTGATACTCACGTGCTACGTCGGCGGGGGCGCCGAAGGTGCTCAAAAAGTGGTCGTAAACATCACCGTCGCCGATTCCAGGTTCACTGACTTGCAAAGCCTGCATATCCCGCGTTAAATGCTCGCGGGCGTCCACCAAGATGTCTTCGGGAACGATCCCGTCAAGCTGTTTGGCCGCAATCTCCAGTTCCGTCAGGTAGCGGACGATCGGACTGGGTAGTTGCCGAGGCATGGGAATCCTCCAGTATCGAATCGACGAAGTGCTTGGTGCGTTGCCAGAGCAACTCCCACTCTTTACATGCTGCCTGCCCAGCCGCCTGCAATCGATAGTACTTGCGGGGCGGCCCCGCATCCGAGGGCCGGATCTCGCTTGTCAGCAGCTGCTGTTTTTCCAGAGACCTGAGCACGGGATAGATGGCCGCCTGATTCATGGGCAGTGTGTCGCCGCGGGCTTGCAGCAGTTTGGCGATTTCGTAGCCGTACAAGGGTCGCGGGCTGTTGCGCAAAACCGAGAGCACGACCAAAGAAATAGCTCCGGCGTTGAGCTCCTTTTGGAATTTGTGCTGCGTACGTGTGCTCACGGCGAACCTCATCGGAACGACCACTGCAGAAACGAGTCAGATCCTTAGCATAGACAGTACTCGCAACTTGTCAATAGTCTAGTTATCACTAGTCGGCAACCATTCGCGGTAGCGACAGCCATCAACGGGTTAATGTGGGCAGGCAGCAACGACGCAGGGCGAATCCGCGCGCGGCGCAGATCCGTACGGCAACCAACGAGCGCGCGCGGACTATAGTAAGGCTTCTCCGTCTGTGCGCCCCATCCATAGTTGCGAGTGTCCTCCATGATCGCCAAGAAACTGTCGGCGCGTGTCGTGTGGTTAGTTGCCTTGTGCAGTTTGTCGGCGGCATCGCACACTGGGGCTCTGGCTCAAGCGGTGGACGCTCCCCCGGCGCCATCAGCACGCCCAGGCGACAAACCGCCCCAAGATGCCATTCGGCAAGATTCAGGGGGCGTGGCTGAGATGATGCTCAAGTCCGGCGTGTTGTTCTTCAACTACGCACGCACCCGTCTGGCGGAGAGCATTGCCGAGTATCGCAAGTTGCGTTTGGACATGATCGAACTGGGACAGCGGGAACGCTGGGGGCGCGTTCGACTGAACCCGGACGAGGAGCTTGTGAGCCAGTACATGCGCCGGCTACGGACAGACGTCGTCTCGCAATTCCAAGGCTCTCACTTTCTGCGCCAGTCCCAGTTTCCGCCGGCCCAGCCGTTTCCGCTGGTTAAGCACAAGATTAGCGAGTTACCAAGTTTCGAGTTTATCCAGTCGATGCCCAAAGGTGGTTTGTTGCACGTGCACAGCTCGGCAATGGGTCAAGCGGAGTGGATTGCCGACCACGTCGGTGACTATGACGGCTGCTACGTCTATTGGCCGGAATCGAAGGGTAAGAAAAAGTCTCGGGAAAAGAAAAGTAGCTACCTGCGCGGACAAATTAATTTCTTCTGGAAGGACAGCGTTCCTCCAGGCTTTGTGTCAGCGGCAGAGCTGTCGCATCGCGAAGGATTTCGCGAGGCTTTCATCCCCCTGCTAGTCATGGAAGAAAACGACTTCAGCAAGCACGCGGGAATCGATCCTTGGGTTCAGTTTGGGCAGACGTTCCAGCGGATTGGTGGGTTTGTCAGTCAGCAACCCGCCTTTCGCGACTACTACATGGCGTCCCTCAGGGCACTGGCCGAGGACGGTATTCAATATGTCGAGATTCGCTCGGGAATCACCTTGCTGCGGGAACTGAAAAAGCCGGTGACCGGCGATGCCGAATTCGTGAGACAGTTCATCTCCATGCGGGACGAGATTCGCGAAGATTTCCCTGCCTTTGATTTGAAGTTGATTATTACTTATGGCCGGGGAGAAAGTCGGCACCACGTGCTCGATCACGCCAGACGCGTCGTCGCGCTTCGCAATCAATTTAAAGACACGGTGATAGGCTACGATCTGGTCGGCGCGGAGACGATGGATAACCAAACGGTGCGACTGATCAGCGTATGGATGCAGTTGCGCGATCACGAGTCAGAGCATCGACCGGGCGACCACTTCGATTTGCCGCTCTACTTCCACGACGGCGAAACCGACTGGGCGGACAATCCTGACGTGGTCGACGCTCTGCTGCTGGGATCTCGCCGCATCGGTCATGGTTTTAACTTGGTGGCCTATCCGCAGGTGGAACGCGAGCTGTTAAAACGCCGAATCGCGGTGGAGGTGTGTCCGATCAGCAACCAAATGTTGCGTTACGTGCGTGACTTGCGGATACACCCCGCATCGGGCTACATCCGACGCGGCGTACCTTGCGTGTTGGGCTCGGATGATCCACTGATTTTTGGCAATCACGGCCTGTCTTATGACTTTTGGGTCGCTTGGATGGCTTGGGATCTGCAACTGGCGGACCTCAAGAAACTGGCTCTCAACTCGTTGTTGTAC
>JANQOL010000517.1 GCA_028289675.1 Pirellulaceae bacterium | reverse complement strand
TGGACGAATGCCGTCAGTGCCACACGCTCTACCAACCATTTTTTGTGCCAGATGGCCAGCGGGGTCCGTTGCATCACTTGTCGCCGGAGTGTCACCGGGCCCCTGCGCATCACTGGGTCCCTGAGCGTCACTGGGCGGCTGAGCATCCCCGTCAGGATCTTGATAGGCCACATAGTGAGCGTTCATTCCGCGGCGCAGCCCGCTCTGCAACGCGTCCGGATTGAGCACTTTGACTTCGTACGCTTTTAACTTGGCATCGCTTTCTTCGGCAAAGCCGGTGGCCAACGCGTTCGATAGATACTCTTCGTCATCGATGGAACACACCATGGAGTAAACCGTATCAGCGGGCGGCTTCTCCACGTTGACCAGCGTGAATTGCACGGGTTTGTCGTTTTGATCGACGGGCAGGATTTTCTTGATGAGCGCCCGCAAGTCTTCGGCGTCCACAGGCTTGTCCAACTGGAACGTAATGCTGGTGCCACCGGTGAAGTCGATATTCAGGATATCTTTGCCGCGCATGAAGACTGCCGACAGTCCAACGGCAATCAGCAGTACCGACAGGGCGAAGCACCACTTTTGCCAGCTCATGAAGTTCAAATCGGTGTCGCCCAGGAAACTACGCTTGAGAAAACCGACTCCATCGGACATGGCCAAGCTGACGAATTTCAGCTTCTCGGCGATCTCGAACACAATCCGAGAGCAGAAGGTGGCGGTGAACATACTGGTCACGATGCCGATCACCAATGCCACCGCGAATCCGCGAACTTGCTCGGTACCGATCCAGTACAAGACGATGGCCGCGATGAGCGTCGTTAGGTTGGCATCGATAATCGTGGTGAAGGCCCGATCAAATCCATTGCGAATGGACATCCTCGGCGCCGAGCCTTTGGCTTTCTCCTCGCGAATGCGCTCAAAAATCAACACGTTGGCGTCCACGGACATCCCCACTGTCAGCACCAACCCCGCCAGTCCGGGCAGCGTCAACGGTTGGCCGATGAAAATCATGATGCCAAAGATGAGCAAACCGTTGATGATCAACGCCATCGAAGCCACGATCCCGGCAAAGCGGTAATACAGTAAAATGCAGACAAACGTGGTCAGTACGGCCCAAATGGACGCGTTCGTGCCTTTGCGGACGGTCGTGGCGCCCAGTCCGGCTCCAACGCGATATTCACTGGCCGGTTCATCACTGAGAGTGGCAGGCAGGCGGCCGGCCCGCAAAATGGTCACCAAGAAATCCACTTCTTCTTTGGTAAAGTTGCCAGTGATCTGTCCGCTGTCGCTAATCGGCGAATTCAGGCGAGGAGCCGATAGCACTCGACCGTCCATGATGATCGCCATGCGGCGGAAAAAGTTGCCGTCGGGCTTGTTGGCCGCTGTCAGCCGCAACATCTTGCTGGAACCCAACGAGTTCAACCGGAAAGAAACCACGTAGCCCGACTTGTCGAACTCCGTCGCTGCACTGGCCAAATCATCACCGCTGACCTCTTTGTAGGGATCGCCCAAAAACTCGTAAGCCATCAGCACTTCGACATCCCTGACGCCAGTGCGATCCATCCATTTCTCCAGTGCAAAATCCTCTTCCATGTTCAGTGGAGGATTGGAGATGATCTTGCCGGTAATGGAGTCTCGAATAATGTCTCCCAGCACAGGTGTCTTCAGCGGGAAGATGCCGTCTTGCTGCTTCTCTTCGCGGCCCACGCTAAACCATCGGCCAACGACACGTCCATCGGCGCCATAGACCTTGGAATCCGGGATCTCCGCCTTCTCAGCTTGCTGCCGAGCCAGTTCGATGATGTCCTGGTGATCGCGCGTGTTGGCGACGATGCGGAACTCCAATTGGCCCGAAGCGCGCAGCATGTTCTTGATTTGCTGCAATTCCAACGGGTCCACATTGGGAACGACGATTTCAATCTGTGATTCGCCGCGCGGCCGAATGGTAATCTCTTTGGTGCCCGATGGATTGATCCGATCGCTCAGTGCGGTTGCCAGATCCCCGGCGTTCACCTTGGTCCCATTCTCATCCGGCAGAATATCGTAGACCAAATTGGTCCCACCCTTCATGTCCGGTCCCAACGGCAAACTAAAGTCATTGCCCCAGGAAAACAGCAGGCCACCGGTGATGGCGGCCAGCATCACTCCGACTCGGAACGAATGTGTCGGCATACGCAGCGCCTTGGTCAGAAAATGGCTGACCACGAAAGGCAATACGAAGATCCCGAACACGAAACCAGCACCGTACAAGTACGTGGTCCACTCGTTAGTCTGCTCGCCGCCAGTGCCGGGAGTCCCAGCTCCGATCGTCTCGCTCTGAGCTAGCAGCAGAGTGTGGGTTAGAGATTGAATAATCAGAGAGCCGTCCATTGATGGGAGTCCCCAAGGGATTCGATAAAAGTAGTCGAAACTAGTCTTTGGCGTCGGGCGCTATGATTTGACTGATCGCGTCACGATTGACGGTCATTCGCGCTCCGGAATTGTCATCGATGCGTAAGGTAACCACCTTGTCGTCCGTGCCGGCCTGCACGACGGTTCCGTGAATGCCGCTGGCAGTGACCACGCGATCGTTCTTCTTCAGAGCCGCCAAAGCCTGCTGCATTTCCTTCATTTGCTTCTGTTGGGGCCGCAACACGAGCAAGATGAAGAGGATTCCGCTAATCAAAATCAGATTCAGCGGATTACCGAAGAACTGAGCAAAAAAACTGACCGGTTCAGCGGGTGCTTCGCCGGCATTCCCAACAGCCTCCACCGCCTCGTTGCCACCTTGCGCAAGCACCAACCCGCCGTAGTGGAACAACGCGTTTAGCAAGCTATTCATAGATCGCAATACAAGCAAAAGCCTGTTCAGAAGAAACTGCGTCTGACATCTGCGCAGCCCAGCCTACAGACAGGCGGATTTCCGCTGGTTTCCTGTGGAGTCAACCCAAAATGATACGAGTACCCCCACATTGCCACAAGGCCTAAGATTACGACCGACGAGGGGCCCTTGGGTAGGATTTTGAAGGCTCAAACCACGCAAACTGCCGGAGCAAGCCATCGCAGAGAGACAACGTTTGGCGACCTCTGTCGGACGAAGATTCGGCACGGCAAGTTTCCGCGACAGGCGCGCATCGCAATGTCTGCCAGAGCGGTGTTCTTCGCACTTGTCTAAGAGCCGTCCGCCGCGTGCTCTGGCAGCGGACCGATCGAGTCGCACAGACAGTTGGCCTGGATCATCAACGCTGGTGGTGGCTCATCCGGTCGAAAATAGGCCACATCAAAAGCAAAAATGCTCTAAGAAGCAGCCTGCGTGGCTTGCCGGCGAGCATAGCTGTCCAGCCCAGCGGCAATTTCGTCATCGGTGATGCCATATCGCTTCAACAGCTTGATCATCACGGTACCAATTCGCACCGGTTGTCCAGCTCGCGGCAAGCCGCTGGACCGGATGGGCTCGCTGAATTCGCCGTCGGCCAACTCTCGCGGCTGGTGCCCCGATGGATCTGGCGCCGCACGCTTGCCGATTGGGCGGGCGGGCGGCTGCACCGGCTGGCTTTCCGGTGGCGCTGCGTTTGGCAACTCCGTTTCCGACTCGCCTGTCCAAGGAAAAACTAACTGACCACCGGCTACTGGCGATTCGACTAGGACACTCGACATAATACGCTAGGCTGTTGGGCCCACCCCGCTTGAGGAACTGAAATCAACACTGAAATCAGTTTCGCGGTCGCGCGGACACCTTCGGTCACGACATTTCAAAAAAACTTGTAGACGGCCACGACGCATGCGGCCGCCCATCTCGTCACCCCACTCACCGCACGAGAATCACCCATGAAAGCCGCTTACATCGAACGCACCGGATCGCCTTCCGTCATTCAGTACGGAGATTTGCCCGATCCTCAAATCGAACCGCAGCAAGTCCTGATCAAAACCGGCGCCGTATCGGTCAACCCAATCGACACTTACATCCGCGGAGGCGCCAATTTCTGGGAGTTACCTCAGCCATTCATTGTCGGCTGCGATCTGGCGGGAACCGTGGTGGAAGTCGGTTCGGCGGTCACCGAGCTGCGTCCGGGCGACCGCGTATGGGCCAGCAACCAAGGCTTGCTGGGCAAGCAGGGTACATTCGCCGAGTTGTGCGCCGTCGACGCTGACTGGGTCTATCCAACACCGGACGGAGTGCGCGACGAAGATGCGGCAGCTGTCGCGCTCGTGGCTATCACGGCGCACTTGGGTGTCATTCAGGAAGCCCAACTCAAATCCGGAGAAACCATCTTTGTCCGCGGCGGTGCCGGAGGCGTGGGCTCCATGGTCGTGCAAATGGCCAAGGCCATCGGCGCGCGCGTGATTACGACCGCCGGCGGCAAGGCCAAGGCGGATTTATGCCGGGAGTTGGGAGCCGACGAAGTACTGGACTACCAAGTCGACGACGTGGCCACCAAGTTGCTGGAATACGCTCCCGAGGGCGTGAACGTTTTCTGGGAGACTTTGCGCGATCCCGACTTCGATATGAGCGTCGCGTCGATGGCCGAACGTGGGCGGATGGTCGTGATGGCTGGCCGAGACGCGCGGCCCGAATTCCCGGTGGGCCCCTTCTACGTCAAAGGTTGCTCGCTGCATGGATTCGTGATGTTCAAAGCGCCAGCCCCACAACAAAGAGCTTGCGCAGCGGATATCAACCATTGGCTCGCGCAAGGGCAGCTGCGTCCGATTATCGACCGCGTGCTGCCGCTGGGCGAAGCTGCCAACGCGCACCAGCTGCAAGAAGAACACACACTGCAAAAGAAAAGCAGCCTGCGCGGCAAGCTGGTGCTCAAACCCGAATAGCACCCGAGGGCAAAGGCGGCCAGGGATTAGGGCTGGTCAACAGCGCTCAACTGTCGCTCCAGTCGTTCCAACCGGCTCTGCGTGTCCGAGACTTGCTGCTCCAACTGCGCTTTCAGTTGCTGGTTTTCGCGGTGGAGTTCTTGCACCGCCATCCACAAAACCATCTGCACGTCTTGCCCCTTGATCTCCTTGTCCGTGCCACGCCCCAAAATGGTGTGAAAATCTTCGGCGATCAGTCCCAGTTTGTCAGTGCGATCAGCCTCGTCGCCGCTGAAGTGCTCGGGTTTCCAGTCGTAGGTATTCACGGGCACGTTGGCCATCTTGGCCAGCAGTTCCAAAATCTGCACGGGCTGAATATTTTCTTTCAAGCTGCGAGAGGAACTGGTCGTAAAGTTCGTGTCGCCCGCGTTGACCCGTGAGAAGGTGCTTCCGCGCTGGATGTCTAAATCCGCGTCGGGCGTTAGATCGCCGATACCAATGTCACCATCTTGCTCAATGCCAAACGCCAGGTCGGGAGCTCCGGATTGAATAAAGAAAGGCGCATTCGCATTGTCAACATTCTCGATCGAAAAATAGTTGTCGGCTTCAATTCTCCAATCATGCGCGCTGCCAGCGTGATCCAACAGAATGTTGGCTTGGGCTCCACCCGCTATGTGTAAATCGTCCAGCGGAGTTTCAATTCCCAGGCCAATGCGAAACGCAAATCCGTCAAATAAGTTGGCGACAACAAGACTGTTGTCGGGAGCTCCGGCGTCGACGGTGAATGGCTGACTGCCAGCCGTCACGTCCCTCAGAAAGAACGTTTCAGAAGCACCGCCCAGGGCCCAGATGTAAGGCGTGTCAATCGCGTCATTGCGCTCTAGCCGAATCGAAGGTACAGATCCATTGACCAAATGCAGCGCCGCTGTGGGAGCGTCCGTGCCCAATCCGATGCGGGAGCCTGTGTCTCCCGGTTTGTTGATTCTGGAGATCACCAACGAGTTGGATCCAGCGCCTGCTTGAATTTTGAAAGGCGTGGACAGGTGCGCATTCTCCGCACCGTCGTTATTGTTATCTCCCATGTCATCGATGAAGAAGCCATTGTTGTTGCTGCCGAATGTATTGATGCGGATGCGCCAATCACTGGTGGTACCCGACGCACTGGTATCGATAAACTTCAGCCGCACTCGTTCTCCGGACAAACGCAGGGTGTCGGTACCAAAGAAAGCGGTGGAACCAGCATCATCACCGATTTCCGTCCGTCCAACCACGTTCAAGTTTTCATTGATCGTCTGCTCAGCAGTGGCCGACTCCAACGCACCGGCGGTCACCAACAACAGTGCCAGCGGCATTGCCCACGCACACCAGGGTGCGGGTTGTCTGTGGCCAGCTTTCCAGTTTACCGGGCCGCTCTCCGAAACATTCGTCGCGTGAATCATCTCGTTCTCCCATCGCCAAACGGACTAGAAGTGGGCGCGCGAATTATTGTACTTCGCGCCCGCAGCCGAAATGCGAACCGCGGGGGTAATTCAGCGGAACAAACCAAATTCAGCAGTCGGGACCGTCTCGAGTCGCTGGTGGTACCCGTTGTCGCCAAAGATGAGCGACCACCAGCGTGGAGGCTGTTCTGTGCAAATCGAAACTTTGGCTTACTCCAGGACTGATCACGCGCGGGAACCGCTACGCTCAGAGGGAGCGCTTGGACCCGATGTCCAACTACGTGCCGGACGCCGGTGAGTCCGACTGACCAGTCGTCGGTGAAGTCGGCTGTACAGTGACTTGCACTTTCAGCGTAGGCGTACCGCCGCCCACAACGACACCTCGCATGGGGCTGACTTCGCTGTAGTCGCGACCGACGCAGATCGGAATATGGTTGCTGCCCGCCAGGCAGTTGTTGGTTGGATCAAAATCCACCCAGCCCAGTTCATGCCCGCAATAGACGCTGATCCACGCATGGGACTCGTCCGCTCCCGACAAGCGTGGCTGGCCCTCGGCAGGTATCGTGCGCAAATATCCGCTGACGTAGCGAGCTGGCAATCCCAGCGAACGCAAGCAGGCGATTTGGATGTGAGCGAAATCCTGGCAGACACCCGCCCGCAACTCGAACGCCTCTTCGGTCGTCGTGTGCACGTCCGTGGCATTGCTGTCGTATTTGAAGTCTTGATGAATGCGACGCGTCAACGCCGCAGTCGCGGCCCAGACTTCTGGCTCGGACTGAAACACGTCTCTCGCGTACTCGGCGAACGGCTCACCCCGAGTAACTCGAGGTGAATCAAACATGAATTGTTGCGCGTCCAACCAACCATTGTCCTCGTGGCCAGTCACCGCGGCGGACACCGCTTCCCAGCGAGGTGACTCACGCGTGTCCAGCCCGGCTGTAGCCACAGTAACTTGACTCTCCACGGACACGGTCAGCTCGCGATGCAACGACTCGATCGAGAAAGACACAACTCGATTGCCATAGTAGTCGATGTGAGTCTGCCGAATCGTCGGCGACGGCTCGATCGTCATTTCGACCTGGTGGCAACGAACGGCGGAAGTCGCCGAACGCAGGGCGCGTGGCATCATCCGCAACTGGTTCTGGCAGATGGCAACCGGCGACGAATACTTGTAGTGCGTCTTATGCGAGATTTCGTACTGAATCTTCTCAGTCATCTTGGGCGTCCTCGCGGCCCTCCGGCGATGTGGGAAGAGCACCGATGCGTTGACGACCGGTCAACTCCTGAGTCGCATCGGTGTGGATCAAGTAGCGGGCCGCAATGGCATCTGACGTCTTAGGTAGCAATTGGATCAGCTGTGTTAGGAGTCCCCCCAAGACGTCGCGCCGGCCGTCTTCAGTAACTTCGGCCAGTTCGGCAGGATCAGACATGCGCACCTCGTGAGCCAGCTCGCATGCCAGCTGTTGATCGGGCCCCAAGCTCAACTCCGTGGGGTCGGTTGGCAACTCACTAAGCAACTGCACGATTTGCTGCAACTGAAAGCCGATGGACCGAGGATTAGAGACGTCGTTGATCAACAAATCGATAGTGGCCAGCGGTTGCAGCTGCAACATGTATCGCGAGCGGTAGGTCATCAAACTATCGGTCACTTGCATTACCGATGCCAACAGCGGACGTTCGTCATGAATGGGCTCGACCAACGTGGAAGCCAGTAACTCGGCCGTTTGATAGGCGCGTTCTATCCGCCGTCCCAGCTGCAGGAATCGCCAACCGTGGGTTCGCGTCATACTCTCGCTGGCCAAGCCAGACAATGCCTGCAAGTCGGTGATGATGCCATCCAGCTGATTCATTGCCGTAGCGGCATCCGGTTCATTTTCCTGTTCGCTCAGGTGTTTTGCAACTTGAGTAATGATACGGTAGGCATCTAAAGACATTCGGTCGTGCACGGCTGCCGCTTTTTCGCCCATGTCGATAACACCGGCCCGCAAACCCTTGGGCCGATCTTGGTCGAACAATGATGCCGGCAACTGTTGCTCGAGCGCCGGCAGTTTCGATTCCATTTCCGCGATGGCATAGCCCGGCTCAATTTGGCCCAGAGCAGCCAGCGCCGCGACCATGCGTGGCAATTCAGGAACGCGGAAGGCCTCGGTCTCGCCGGCAATTCGCGACAACGTACAGCGTAGCAACCGGGCAATGGACTCGGTTCGCTCGGCGCTGCGTCCCAGCCAGTACAAGTTCTCCGCAACTCGACTGGGTAGTGCCTGTCCACCGCGAGTCAGTTTTAGCAACTTGTCAGGAGCGGGTAACAAGGACGTCTGTTGGTCCACAGGTTCGTCACCCACGATCCAACAGTCTTGCCCAAGACGACCACTGGTCGGACTTTGATCCAGGGGCTCCGCATCGGGACTGACCCGTACAAGACCACCCGGCAGGACGTCAATGCCATGCTGTGTCTGCACTTGAAAGCAGCGCAAGGCTGCGTACCAACTGTGCAACCGACCATCATGCCAGACCGGAGTGGTACTGCGTGCCGGTCGATGCTGCGCCACGTATCGGTGCGGGTTGGCTCTAATGTGATCGATGAGTGCTGACCGCTGGGCAGCGCTCATTTCCGCGGGCACCCAAGGCGGTCTTGACGTGATCGAGAATGCGGAACGCAACATGAGTTCGTCCAAATGCTCGAGAACGTAGGCCCGTTCATTGTCTCCACCGCACCAATACGTGGCCAAACTGGGCAAGCGCAGTTCTTCCTTGAATAGGAACTTGGCCGCGGCTGGTAAAAAGGGCATTAGCGCCGGCATCTGCGCCATCGAGCTACCAATACTGTTGGCCACCGCCACGTGACCGGCTCGGATGGTTTGCAGCAAGCCTGTCGCACCTTCGGTCGATGTCGGATCCAATTCCAACGGGTCGCACTTCCGATCAGACACATGACGCCACAGAACATCAATCGGCAGCAATCCGTCCAAGGTCTTCAGGTTCAAACGATGACCGCGGACAGCCAAATCACGCCCATGAACCAAGGTGTATCCCAGGTACCGGGCCAGATAGGCGTCTTCTACGTAGCGGTAACTCTGTGGGCCAGGAGTCAAAATGGCGACGCGCGGGTTCTCCTTATTTTGCGGAGCCACGGCGTTCAAATGGTTTTGCAATGTGACGAAGAAGGAGGCCAAACGAGATACGTTGCTAGCGTGAATCAGTTTGGGAAACACGCGGCTCGTAATGATGCGGTTCTCGAGCGCGTACCCCAATCCGCTGGGTGCCCGTGTGCGATCGCCGGTGACCCACCAGGATCCATCGTGATTCCGAGCCAGGTCGGTGGCCGCCAACGTGATGTGGTGCCCCAGCGTCGGTAGGTTGTGGTAGACGCGGGAGAAGTTCGGATTGGCGCTCAGCAGACTGGCAGGCAGCACACGTTCCTTGAGCAGTCGTTGCGGACCCAACAGATCGCGTAACACGGCTTCCAAGACATGTACGCGCTGTCGCAACCCAGCTTGCAAATGCTCCCACGTGGCCGCGTCCAGCACCATGGGCGAAGCCGACAATTGCCAGGGCCGGCTCACCGACGTTTCGCCGCCAGGTGCCCGAAAATTGGCGCTACTCTCCTCGACCAAACGATCCACTTCCTCCGCAGCGGCCTGCATGCCGTGCGCCCCGAGCGCGTCCAAGCACTCGCTGACCGGCCGCCAAACCGAACGCACGGCCCCATCGCTGGACCGAAACTCGTCGTACTGCCGCTGGGCAGGCACGTATTCGGAAAACGGGGTGGTGCCGCCGGTGTAGGGAGAATTCAATTCCAAAACCGCCCAAGATGAAAAGTGGTACCAGCGACACAGGTCGTTCATACGAGCCGCTTGGTCGCCTCGCTGGCATTACCGAGGATGCAGTTGCTAACCGTCTTTGCTCCAGAACACTCTTACTTTTGATGTGGCTTATTTTCGACGGAATGAGCAACCGCCGGCCTTAATAGCACAGGCCAACTGTCCGTACGACCCGCACGCGTGCGAGTTTCAAGGCAAAAGATGCTCGAATTTAAACTGCGATAGCCATTGTGCATCATAGGCTGGCCGACCGGACTCGCAAACACGAGCCACTAGGCAAATATGAGCTACTGAGCGTCGGACAAACGATACAATCCGACCAGCCCTGGTTGTCTCGGCTCCGTGGCCTCCGACGTGCATCAACTGCGTCGCAAGTCCAACGTGTATGGGAGCGGTCCGCTTGCCGGCGATGTCGGTAAGGGCGGCACTTCGATCTGACCAGACGACATCCCGATCGGCTCGAAGCGGGCCGCCCGCCGGGCCTCCGCCTCGTTGGCGTTGATCGGAAAGCGTTCAGTGCCACGCCCACCTGGATCTGAGACATGAACGGTGCAGCCGCCCACGGAGCGACCATTCCCCACATCCACCAACTCGATCCTCAGCGGCGCGTGAACACCAATCGTTGGATGCAAGCATCTTGGAGGCTGCCAGGCACGATAGCGAATGCCCGCCACATAGCGGCCCGCCGTCGATGTGCGGTGAAGAGGCACATGCACACCGCCACACAACACACGGAAACGCGACTCGTCAAAATCTTCGACAATCACCTGCAAGCGCTCTAGCGAGGAATCCACATATCGGGCTGTGCCTCCCGTCCCCGGTTCTTCGCCCATGACATACCAGGGCTCGATGGCTGACCGCAGTTGCAACGCAATGCCGGAGTAATGAACTTCGCCAATCTTGGGAAAACGAAATTCGAAATGGGGTAGGAACCAATCCGCGTCGATGTGCAACCCCGTCGCATTTAGCTCTCGCACGACCTCGCCCAAATCCTCCCACACAAAGTGCGGCAACATGAACTTGTCGTGCAGCCGCGATTGCCAATGCGCAAGTGGGGCCTCGTAGGGTCGCTGCCAAAAGACGGCAATGGCAGATCGAATTAACAACTGTTGGGCCAGACTCATGCGAGCGTGCGGCGGCATCTCGAACCCACGCAGCTCCACCAATCCCAAGCGGCCTGTGACACTATCCGGAGAATACAATTTGTCGATGCAAATCTCTGCTCGATGCGTATTGCCCGTAACGTCCACGAGTAGATCTCGAAACAGCCGATCAACCAACCATGGCGGGATGTGCTCTCCGGACTTGGGCAGTTGCCGCAGTGCGATCTCCATTTCATACACCGCGTCCTGCCGATTTTCGTCAAAGCGAGGAGCCTGGCTGGTGGGACCGATGAATCGACTGCTGAATAGGTACGACAGCGACGGATGATTGTTCCAGAAGGCGACCATGCTACCCAACAAATCAGGCCGCCGCAGAAAGGGACTGTCGCTCGGCGAGCGTCCGCCCAAGACGATGTGATTCCCGCCGCCGGTACCAGTATGCCGCCCATCCAAGTCAAATTTGTCGGCGCCGAGTCGGCACTGCTTCGCCTGCGTGTACAAGGATTCGGTTAGATGAACCAAATCGTTCCAGCAGCTCGAGGGTTGTGTGTTGACTTCGATGACGCCGGGATCAGGGGTCACCTTCAAGATCTCGATCCGGTGGTCTGGCGGAGGCAAGTAGCCTTCGATGATCACGGGCAACTGCAGAGCCCGGCAAGTAGCCTCAATCGCGGAAATCAGCTCGAGATAATCCTCCAGACGCTGTAGGGGAGGCATGAACACATGCAGACGTCCAAAGCGGCATTCGACGCACAGAGCCGTACGCACCACGGTTTCGTCGCCGGTTCCACGCACATGCTCCGATTCCAGTACCTGTTCGTTAACTTGAAAACGGGGTTCCGCCTCGTCGACACGGTTCGCGGTTGAATGACCGTTTCGCCATGGCAGCGGCTGCCGTTCGATCGTGGGGTCGAGCGGTTGCTCCAGAGTAGCGGCGGCCACTGGAGATGTCGTCGGCAGCGTATCCATGGGCAACCGAAGCCCAATCGGAGAATCACCAGGCAACAGAAACACCTTGTCGGCACGGATGGGCCAATGCCCGCTGGTCCAAGCCGGTTGCGCTTGCCACCACGCGCGGCGAACTGGCATCACATAGCCAACCGGAGTTGTCAGCCCATGGTGAAACGTGCGGACCATCATGGCCCGCTCGTTGGGGTCGTCCAATTTGGGATCCGTGGGCTCCACATCGATGGGCAAACGACTTTCGCGCCACAGATAGTGGAACGTGTCTTCGTAAACTGGGAACGTCAGCTCTGCCGGTATGTTCAATTCGCCAGCTAGATGATTGACGAAGCGCTGTGCATCGTCGGCGGTATGACCATAGTCAGTACCCTCGTCGGCGTTCCACTGCGGGTCGTCCCAAATCGGTTGGCCGTCGCGGCGCCACATGCACGACAGCGCCCACCGCGGCAGCGATTCACCCGGATACCATTTGCCCTGACCATAGTGCAGCAAGCCGCCAGGAGCGAAATGATCACGCAATTTTAATAGCAGCAGATTACTCAGCACGCGTTTTTCTTCGCCCACCGCGTCGGTAATCCACTGCGGATCGTCCATGTTATCGATCGACACAAACGTCGGTTCCCCGCCCATCGTCAGACGAACATCGTGATCTTCCAACTGGCGATCCACTTGCTCGCCGACCCGCATAATGCGCTGCCATTGCTGATCGGTGTAAGGCTTGGTCACACGGGGATCTTCTCGATATCGCCGCACGTTCATGGCGTGCCGAAACTGCACCTCGCACGGATCGTGGCCACCTGTGACCGGGGCCGCTCCGGTGTAAGATGGAGTGCAAGCCAACGGAATATGCCCCTCGCCGGCAAACAGGCCGCTGGTAGGGTCCAAGCCGACCCAGCCAGCTCCCGGCAAATACACTTCGCACCAAGCGTGAAGATCGCAAAAATCCTCGTCTGGACCAGGGGGCCCCGAAAGCGGTTTCTCATCCGCTGTCAATTGAATCAGATAGCCCGACACAAAGCGGGCCGCCAGTCCGATATGCCGGAACGACTCCACCATCAACCAGGCCGAATCCCGGCACGAACCGCAGTTCAGGGACAGCGTTTCCTCCGGCGACTGGACGCCCGGCTCCATGCGAACGACATACTCGATACGCTGCTTGAACATCTGATTGCATTCCACCAGCCAGTCCACAATTCGCTCCGCTTTTCGCGGAAGACTGTCGACCCAAGTGGCAAATTGCGGCTGGCGCGAGCTGGTAACCAGATACGGTGCCAGTTGCAATTTCAGTGCCGGCTCGTAGGCGAAAGGCCAGCAGTCGGCCTGATCCTCGACAAAGAAGTCGAACGGATTCACCACCGTCATATCAGCGATGAGATCCACGGTGATCTTGATGTGATCGCACCGCTCGGGAAAAACGAACCGGGCGATAGGATTACCAAATGGATCTTGTTGCCAGTTGCGGAAATGATTAGCCGGCTCGACTTCCAGACTGTATGCCTGGATGGGTGTCCGGCCGTGATAGGCGGGCCGCAAACGTACCAGCTGAGGACCGACATTGATGGGGCGGTCGTAGCGGTATTCCGTCTCGTGATGCAACGCAACGTGAATGGTCATCAAAGC
This sequence comes from Pirellulaceae bacterium, assembly GCA_028289675.1. GTDB lineage: Bacteria > Planctomycetota > Planctomycetia > Pirellulales > Pirellulaceae > Aureliella. The sequence goes on along the minus strand of JANQOL010000517.1, from coordinate 5,742 downwards.
GATACCGCGTGAAAATAGTCTGAGTTCATCGCGTCGCCGATGTCGTTCAATTCGGACTGCAAGTTATCGATAAAGCGGTGCATGCCTCCGGCCAAAACCTCCTCGACACTCGTTTTCGACAAGCGGTGCTTGAGTGAACTTGCCAATTCCAACGCCGTGTGGTCTGAACCCGGTTGTGAAGCCTCAATGATCTCGGCGAATGAGGCCACTGCCGCCGTCACGCAGAATCGAATGGAGCGCGGAAAAGTTCGGTTGAACAGAAAGAACTCGACGACTCGCGAGATGTTGATCATGCGGTGCTCCCGCCGGTAGGCTTCGAATCCGCTGATGGCATACAGCAGCGCCGACCACTGAACATCGTCAACGGCGGTACCCACATCATCCACCTTGGGCAAGATATTGAAGTACTTGACGTCCAAAATGCGCGACGTCTTGTCGGCGCGCTCCAGCATCCGTCCAACGTTGGCGAAATGCCAACCGAGATTGCGGGACATTGTGCTGTCCAGCACTCCGGTCCACTGGATGGCCATATCTCGTACCGCCGACAAGAAGTTATTCGTGCTTTCGAGTTTGCTTTGCTGGGAAGCTTGGTTGACAAACCGATAGAACTGATTGACTTGCTCGTAGACTTCCGACGATAATGACTCGCGCACGCCTCGAGCATTCTCCCGAGCCTGCCGCAACGTCGAGAGCATGGAACTCGGATAGCTCGCGTCAAAGGCCAAGAACTGGGTTACGCTATCCACGTCCGTCACGGAATACCGATCCGCGAACAGCTCAAAATCACCTGTCACCGAGATGAGCGGCGCCCAGGGGTCGACCAAGTTGTCGGGCTGGTCCAAGATCAAATTGTGGGTGACTTCGAGAAAGCGCGCCAAATTCTCTGCCCGTTCCACTTGGCGGGCCATCCAGTAAATCGATTCGGCAACTCGAGAAAGCATCAGTGTTCTTTGAAGGGAAGATCGAAGACTGTGGCAATCCACCAGCTTTGGTTACCAGCAACGCGTTGCCTGCCAGAACACTGCTTGCCTGTAAACTGAATGCCCGCGTTTGAGGTCACGACGTTCAACTACTTTGCAGCGACGCGACCCTTTGACCGGGCTCCGCCGCGACCCAAGTATCTTTGCTGCCTCCACCCTGCGATGAATTCACCACCAACGAGCCCTTACGCAACGCGACGCGAGTCAGCCCTCCAGGCATGACCCACACGTCGTCCTTGTTGCACAAAATATACGGTCTCAAATCGACATGCCTGCCTTCCAGCGCATCGTCCGTGACCGTTGGCACTCGAGACAGTGCCAACGTGGGTTGGGCCACGAAGTTGCGTGGGTTTGCTTCGATCTGTCTGGCGTATTCTGCTCGTTCCGCCTGACTGGCATGAGGACCGATCAAGATGCCGTAGCCGCCAGATTCATTGGCGGCCTTGACCACAAGTTCATCCAGATGGTTCAGCACGTACTGGCGATCCTCGTCACGGAAACAGACATAGGTGGGTACGTTGGGCAGAATCTGCTCTTCGCCCAAGTAGTACTCGATCATTTCCGGCACGTATGCGTAGATGACCTTATCATCAGCGATACCGGTTCCCGGAGCGTTGGCCAACGAAACGTTGCCCAGCCGGTAAGCGCGCATTAGCCCGGCCACTCCCAAGACGGAATCATCACGAAACACCTCGGGGTCCAGAAACACATCGTCGATGCGGCGGTAGATCATGTCCACCTTCTGCAACCCATCGGTGGTCCGCATGTACACCACATCGTCACGCACCAACAGGTCGCGGCCTTCGACCAATTCCACGCCCATCTGTTGGGCAAAAAAGGAATGCTCGTAGAAGGCGCTGTTGTAGACGCCGGGCGTGAGCACAGCCACAGTGGGATCTTCAATGTCCGGAGGCGACATTTCGCACAGGGTGGCAAAAAGTCGTGCCGGGTAGTCACTCACTGGCCGAACTTGCGACGCGCGGAAAGCCTGCGGGAAGTTCTTTTTCATCAAGTAACGATTCTGCATCACATACGATGCACCGGAAGGACACCGCAGATTGTCCTCGAGCACAAAAAACGCCCCCGTGTCGTCGCGGACTAGGTCGGTGCCCGTCACATGGCACCAAACATCGTTGAATGGCTTCAGACCCATGCACTGTGGCAGAAAGGTAGGTGCCGTATCAACTAGTTCCCGAGGCAGAACACCGTCGTTGACGATCTGTTGATCGGAATAAATGTCCGACAAAAACATATTCAGCGCCTTGATGCGCTGCTTGAGGCCCGCCTCGATGTGCGCCCAGGCAATCGCCGAAATGATGCGCGGCACAATGTCAAAGGGCATGATCTTTTCGGTGCCCGCCGCGTCGCTGTACACCGTGAACGTGATACCCATGCGATAGAGTGATCGTTCGATCGCTTGCTGCCGACGTTGAAGTTCTCCCGGCGGCAACTGTTCAATCAGTGCGACCAACTCAGCCGCATCCGGCCGGGGCTGTCCTTGTTGGTCAACCAGTTCATCGAAGAAGCCCTGTATCTGATAGTCGCCAAAGGCGGAATTTTGGGTCGACTGAGACTGGGTTTGCATGGACATCGTCGAACGCTCTTGATGTGGGCAACAAAGACAATAGGTTGTCAAAAACCTACCCCAACCGTCCGAAACGGTTGCACCGTGCCGTCGTCCAACCCGACTTGGTCCAACCCGCCCACCTTTCGCACGCAGCAGGCGTGCAATATATCAGAACGTGCCAACCTTGGCAGGTGCCTTGGAATCTACTTGGCGATTCAGACCACAAAAGAGTTGGTTTTGGCCGGCGGATTTTGACGACCCAACTCTCGGCTAGTCCAGGTAGTGCACGACTTCTCCGTCGCTCTTCATCCCCAGCCGTTGGTACGTGGCACGATCCATGTTCTCACTTAGAAACCGAACACCTCCATCATTGAAGGTATGCATGGCGCCGCCGTGGTGAAAGCTAGAACTGGAAATCACCGCGTTGCGCAGTCCTCCGGCACACGACGGACCGTTAGGCTGATAAACCATCGCGAAACCGGCAAAAATAACTTCGCCAGCATGCCATCCCAGCCCATGAAAAGCGGCCGTTGTCGTGCCCTCGACATAGCGCCGACTGGCGCTAGCAATCTCACAAGGGTCGTAGCTGGGATCCGAGCCGCCCACCGCGCCGGGCAAACGATCAATGCCAGTTTTGAAATTGCCGATGAAATTCAGCCGGTGGGTACCGGCCATCGCAACTTCGCCGACGCCCACTACATTGCTAGTGCCATCCAGAATGTCACTGAAGCGGCTACTGCTAAACATGGCAAACGTCCCATTGCCATTGAGCACAAAGAAATTCTCACCATTCACATTCTGAACCGCACAGTTCTGAGCGTTGGTGCCTGCGCACGCTTTGTAACTGAGCCGCCCCAGTCCGCCGGCAGGACCATGGTAGGAAGGAATCGAAGTAGGCGTCGAAGGGAACTTGTCAGGCCGAATCGACGACGGGCACAACAGTACATTCAACTCCAATTCGCGTTCGGTCCCCGCAGTACTCATAAATGCATCGGTCTGCTTGACCGTTTCGACGTCCAAGCCCATGTGCGCGATCGACATCAGATTCTGGTTGACAGCCGTTTGCTCCAGGAAGGGCATCAACAGCACAGCCCAACTGTAAGGCGAATACTCCAACTTCGGACGCACGCCCAATTGGATAGGACCGATCCCCAGCGGTGGAAACGTGCGATGCGAATTGTGGTAATTGTGCATCGCCAACCCGATTTGCTTCATATTGTTCGCGCATTGGATCCGGCGAGCTGCCTCCCGCGCCGCTTGGACAGCGGGCAGCAACAACCCGACCAAGATTCCGATGATGGCGATCACCACCAGCAATTCCACCAACGTAAAGCCTGATTTAGCTCTCATGAAAATTCTCCACCGACAAGAAGAGTCTCAGAACCGTTGGTTGCGAATCTCGGTGCATGCGCAATTCTACCGAGCGCTGGTTTTCTCTGCAAAGAACGAAGCTGTCCGCGCCGAGTCGTTATGCTACCCGTCTATCTGGCGGGGGTGAGTTGATTCACGGATCTCGAATCCAAATGGCGTCGCAACGCCAAGGCTCAACGCGTTTGTGCAACTGCAGCTCGCCCGTCCACGCCGCGCGCGGAGACCTTAACGATTATGCCGAACATACCGAACAGCGTAGAAGCCCGTCGGAAAACAAGCGCCGGAGGATCGGCTGATCGGTCGTGAGCGCCAGTCGGACAGGTAGTTCCATTTCGGCCACCAGTTTCCTAGTTGACGGTCGAATGGCTGAATGCCCTCGTCCGAGACAAGTTCACTACGCCGACTTTGCGGATCATCGGACTTATTCGTGCTGCTTTTTTTGACCAACATATGGCGGTGATTCAACCGATAGCGGAGCTAGCCGGATTACCAAGATCGCTGTTGCGACTCGGCTGCCAGGCGGCGTGACCGGAGGGTCGTCCGTGCTTGCAAAGGGTTTGCAAGCCACCAACTAGACTCCATGGATGGAGTAAGCCATGAAGTGCATTTTCGATGCGCGTCGCCTAGCGGGACTACTATCGCTGAGCGTTGCCGCTTCTCTGGGCCAATTTTCTTTGGCCGACGTTCCACTAGAAGACAGCTATCTACAGACGGAAGCGTCTCCAAGTGACAATCTCAAACCTTCCGATTCAGTAGTTATCCAAGAAGTGCAGCCGCCCGCGGCTCCAGTGGTTCAGGATTCCGATGCAACGGTCAGTCAGCCGACCATGCCGGTGTACAACTACGAGATGAGCTGCAATTGCGCCGCAGCGAACAAGGAAAAGAAGGAAGAATTGGCGGCGGCCATGAAGGGCGCTTACAAAGGTGTGTTTTTCGCGAACAACTTTGCGTACCTGAACAGCCCCTTGTATGACGGCCCCTTTTTTCCGGGCGATCCCTTCAAGGGGTTGATGGACGGCAAACTGGATCTGGGTGGCGAGTTCCGCTCTCGATACCACCACGAAGATGATCATCGTGGTTTGGGGCTGACGGGCAACGATGACCAGTTTTGGCTAACCCGTCTGCGTCTGTTCGCGAATTGGCGAGTCAACGACTATATCCGTTTGTACGGCGAGTTCCTCTACGCAGATTCGGCGGGAGAAAATTTTCCGGTACGCCCCATTGAAGAGAACCGCGGCGAGCTGAACAACATTTTTGCCGACGTCAAACTCACCGACCGGCTAACGGTGCGTGGAGGACGTCAAGAGCTGTTGCTGGGCGCCCAACGATTGATCTCGCCGCTGGACTGGGCGAACACCCGCCGTACTTTCGACGGCTTCCGAGCTACTTACCAAGGCGATGACTGGACACTGGACGGCTTTTATACCCAACCGGTCGCCCGAGTGCGCGCCACCGGCGGCACGTTTGATTGGGACAGCACCAACGACGACTTGCACTTTTACGGCGTGTATGGCAACCGCATGAAAGCCGTTGGCAATGCGAACCTCGACGCCTACTACATCGGCTTCGACAACGACTTGAACGGGTTCTCCTACCAGACCATTGGTAGCCGGATGTGGGGCGGTGGAGATTGCTTGAATTTCGAATTGGAAGGCGGCGTTCAATTCGGTCAGAACATCGACGGCTCCGACCACGGCGCTGGGTTCATGACAGCCGGTGTGGGACGTCAGTTGAATCTGGCGGGCGGCAAGTGGAAGCCCACGGTTTGGGGCTGGTACGACTGGGCGTCCGGCGGTGAAGACTTCAATCCAGGTGAAGATGGTT
>JANQOL010000513.1 GCA_028289675.1 Pirellulaceae bacterium | reverse complement strand
CGCAGACCAGCCTTTGACAGAGTATGTGCCGCTGGGAAGAGTCCCCGGCAAGTCCGACATCATCACTCAGTGGTCCATGGGCGACGTGGAAGACGCGGGCCTGTTGAAAATGGACTTCCTAGGGCTGCGTAACCTAACCATCCTGTCCAAATCAGTTGAACTCATCGAGCAGACAACCGGTGAGCAGCTGGACATCTTGCAATTCCCATTAGACGACCAGGAGACGTTTGCGCTGCTGCAGCGTGGTGAAACCAAGGGCGTGTTTCAATTGGAAAGTGGCGGAATTCGCGACCTGCTGCAGCGGATGAAGCCCGACCACTTCCGAGACATCATCGCCACCAACGCCCTTTACCGGCCAGGACCGCTTGAGGGCGGCATGGTCGATGATTACGTGGACGTGAAGCATGGCCGTAAACAGGCTGAATACCTGCACGAAGTGCTCAAGAGCATCCTGGAAGAAACGCATGGCGTGATGGTCTACCAGGAACAGGTGATGCGTATCCTAAATCAACTGGGAGGCATCGAACTGGCCAGTGCGTACACGTGCATCAAGGCGATTAGCAAGAAAAAAGAAGAAATTATCGCGCGTAACGAAACGCAGTTCATCCAAGGAGCCACCGAAAAAGGTGTCAGTGAAAAGCAAGCTCGTGAGCTGTGGGAAATGATTCTTAAGTTTGCCGGATACGGCTTCAATAAGAGTCATTCGACGGCCTACGCATTGGTCGCCTACCAGACCGCCTATCTAAAGGCGCATTATCCGGTGGAATTCATGGCAGCCCTGCTGTCTGGCGACATCCCCGGCCGCAACTTCAAACGCAAGGACTCACTGGTAGAGCACTTGGAAGACTGCGACCGGATGCAGATCGAAGTCGTACCTCCGGACGTCAATTGCTCCTTCGTCGATTTCGCCGTCCGCGAGGGGCGAATTCTGTTCGGACTGTCCGCCGTCAAGGGCTGTGGTGGATCGGCAGGAGAATCGATCGTCAAAGCGCGAACCAGCGAAGGCCCGTTCAAGAGCATTTTCGAATTCTGCGAACGTGTTGACCCCAGTGACTGTAACCGAGCCACCATCGAAACGCTGATTAAAGCTGGTGCTTTTGATTCGCTGGGCGCCAAACGCGCTCAATTGATGGCGGTCGTGGAACGGGCGATCCAAGGTGGCGCGGCAGTGCTGGCGGATCGCAAACGTGGTCAAAGCATGCTGTTCGATGAACCGGAAGAAGAGAGTGCCGAAGACGCGGCCGCAGAACGGCTGCCAGATATGCCGGAGTTCCCGGACAAAACCAAGCTGACGATGGAGAAGGAAGTGCTGGGGATGTACTTGTCAGCTCACCCCATGGCCGAGTTCCAGCCGCAACTCAAACTGTTCTGCTCACACACCACACCCCAGCTGAAAGACGTTAAAGATCGCCAGGAAGTGATCGTGGGCGGCATGATATCGTCAATCAAGCTAGCCAACACTCGAAATCCCAAACCGGGTCAGCCCAGCAAGTACGCCAACTTCGACCTCGAAGATCTCGAAGGCTCCGTACGCTGCATCTGCTGGCCCGATGGGTACGAGACCATGGGCCACCACATTCAAAGTGAATCCGTGGTCATCATGCGTGCCACTGTCGACAAACGCGGCGGAAACGACGACGTGAACCTGATCGCTAACGAGGTCATTCCCATCGAAGAAGCCGGATCGCGGTTTACCGCCGGACTGAGGATCCACGTCGATCAGCAAAAACACGATCTGGAACTGATTCCACGACTGCACGAGGTACTACGCGGCTACCCCGGTTCGATGGAGGTTCTCGTCGCGCTCAAGCTAGAGAGCGGCGAAACGGTTCAACTGCGGAGCAACAGACACCGCATCGCCATTACCCCCGAACTTAGGGGAAGGCTAGATGATTTACTGGGAGTCGAGAGCCACGCCTTGCTCGTCAATCCACCCAAACCGAAGGCGGCGAACGGCCAAAGACGGTCCAGATCGAACAACTAGCCGTCTCAAAACCCCCAATCCACCCTCCTTTATTGCCTTTCCATCCTAAAGCAATTAACCTCAAGGATATCTACTCGCGCAAACTGTGCACTTGACGGAACAGTTCTTTTCGAAACTAAGGCAAAACGAAGATGCTTGGCCATCGCACACCGAGCTCCATTGCTCGTTCCCTGGTTATGTTGCTGGCACTGTGTGCCCTATTTAGTCTCAGTTCGGCGGCCTTGGCCAACAACGCTGGTGGAGGCAACAACGGCGGCGGGGGCAACAACGCCGGCGGCGGCAACAACGCTGGTGGCAACAATAACAACAACAATAACAACAACTTCGCGGCGGCCGGCGTCGAAATTGATGCCGCTGGGGTCCTGCGTGTCATGCGTGCAGATCCACGCGTCACCGTCGCTCAATTGCGCGCCGCCCGACAGGCCTTGCCGCAGCGTTTGTCGCGTCCCAGCAAGCTCCGCAAGATCTCTCTGAATCGCTTGGAGCAGGCGGTAGCTGACTTGGTCGATCAGGGTCAACAACCCACACCGGAAATGGCCGCGCTGGCCGGACTCAACCGGCTTGAGTACGTCTTCTTCTACCCCGAATCGGGCGACATCGTGCTGGCCGGTCCAGCCGAAGGATTCGGGCACGATTCGGTGGGTCGGTTAGTTGGCGTCGAGAGCGGCAAACCCTGTATCTTGCTGGACGATCTGATCGTAGCTCTGCGAGCGTTTGCTCCCCAAGGAGAAACGACCAGTTTGATTAGCGTGTCCATCGACCCCACCCAAGAAGGTCTGGCGCGGATGCAGAACACGTTGCGGCAACTGGGTACCAGTTTCCGAGGTCCGCGAGACGTGCCCATCATCGTCAATAGCTTGCGCGAGAGTCTGGGCTTGAACGAAGTCACGATCAAGGGCATTCCCGCGGGAACCCACTTCGCTCATGTATTGACCGAAGCCGACTATCGCATGAAGTTGATCGGAATCGGGTTGGAGCGAGCACCGGTTCCGATGAGCAGCTATGTCGCGCGGCTGACATCCGCCATGGCGAGTAGCAACGCCCTCGTACGTTGGTACTTCGTGCCCGACTATGAAGCGATTGCCACCAGCGAAGACGGTCTGGCGATGAAGTTGGTCGGTCAAGGCGTCAAGTTGGTTGGCGAAGACGAAGTAGTCAATCGTGATGGCAGCCGGAAACGCAGCGGTCGGGCCAACGCGGCCAGTCGCGGGTACACCAAGGAATTCACTCAGAAGTTCCGCATGATTTCCGAACGCAGCCCCGCCTACAGCCAACTGCGAAACCTGGTTGATTTGTCAATTGCCGCAGCGTTCATCCAAGATCGCGACCTGTATCAACAAGCGGGTTGGGATCTGGGCATTTTTGCCGATGAGGATCGATTGCCAGTGCAAGTCTTTCCCGCGCCACGACAGGTAGAAACGGCGATCAATGCCGTGATGAAAGGTAATCGGCTCATCACTCCGATCGGTGGAGGCGTAGCCATCCAAGCTCGAAAGGCGCTCGACAGCCAGAATATCCAAACCGACGGTGACGGAAGAATCCAGAAACAGCGCGCTGCCATTGCCGTTGAGAACTTGGCCGACGGCCAATGGTGGTGGGACTAGTCGAGCCGCCCAGGTACCCGGCGTCTGCAATCACCGCCGTGTGAACCGCGGTGCACCAATTTAGTTGCACCCCCTCCTACACAGAGCCGCGAACAACCACTCGCGGCTCTTGGCATAGCTTGACAACGTTGTGCTGTCTCTAAGCTGTGCTGCCTCTAGTCTGTGACGTCTCTGGGGACGGACGTCAGTGGCATGACATTGAGCTGGGTCGAGCAGATGGCCTTGGTCTCACTCGATGGAGCTCATGGCCATCAACTCACGTCGGGCGCAACCCAAACTCGCGACTCAAATGTCTAGTTGCCGATCAGCCCGCTCTTGACCGCCCACACTGCGGCGGCCGTGCGATCCGTCGAATCCAACTTGCGCAAGATGTTCTGCACGTGCTCTTTGACAGTTTCCACGCTGATGTTCAGCGAAGTGCCGATTTCGCGATTGCTCAATCCCAGCGCAATGTGCCGCAGAACTTGCAATTCTCGGTTAGTCAGTGGCACGTCTTTGGAATCCGTGCGATCCTTGCGCTTCTCCATAGTTGCCTGAACGCGACGCAGAATACTGGTCTCGGACGGCAATTCTTTGGAGGCCGCTCGTTGGATGGCTTCGAGCACGTCAATGCGCGACGAATCCTTGAGGATGTAGTCGGTGGCGCCCAGAGCAATTGCGCGGGCGACGTACGTCGGATTGTCGTAAGTCGACATCATCACGACAGAAACCTCGGGTGTCTTGCCTCGAATAATCTCCAGGGCAGACAGACCATCTTCCTTACCCAGGCGCACATCCAGCAGAACCACGTCAGGGGCGGTGTTTTCGGTCAGGGTCACCGTTTCATCAACCGTGCCGGCCAAACCGACAATTTCGACTTCGCTGCCTTCTAAAAGGGTTCCGATTCCGCTGCGGACGACCTCGTGATCGTCGGCAACTACCAATTTGATTGACACCAGATTTGTCCTTTCATCAAAAACCCGCAGAGTCCCCACCACTAGCAGAATAGCATACCCATCAGCACTAGGCAGGAAATTACAAAAAAGTGGCTAGCTATTCGCTCTAGCGCCAAAAATCTCGGCCTTCCGCAGGGCGTTTGCGCGGCCTGGCAGCAAAAGCGTGCAAAATCACCCTGAATTGCGTGCTTTTGGCCGCATAGCTGGCCAAGAGTAAGCAATTTTAGGCGTCTGTCGACTACCCAGAACGGCGCACTCGTCCTTTCCATCTTCGAGTGCTGATGCCCAAATGCAACAAATTGGTTTGCGTGTCGCCCTGCTGCAACCTAGGTATTGATAGTCTCTTCTTGCCTCCCGGTGCCGAATCGAGCTATGTCCATACCTAGTTTATTGTTGGTCGACGACGATCAATGGCTGTTGGAGTCTATGTCCGCTTGGTTGGCCGACCAGCGTTTTGAGGTCACCAGTGTTCCGGATGCTCGATCGGCCCAACGAGCTCTGTCCGAGGGGACTTTCGACATCTGCCTGTCCGACGTGTGCTTGGAGGGCGATGACGGATTTACGCTGCTCAAGTGGTGCCAGCAGCATGCCCAAGACATGCCCGTGGTGCTCATGACTGGCTACGGCGGGCCTGACGCGGCGGTGCAAGCCGTTGGAGCCGGCGCCTTCGATTTGCTGACCAAGCCAATTATCGACCAGGAGCTCCTGACGTCGCTACAGCGAGC
>JANQOL010000507.1 GCA_028289675.1 Pirellulaceae bacterium | reverse complement strand
TGGAGAGCGCCCTTTGGCGGTCGAGGATTTCTCCGTGTCTCTGCGCCTTCGCGCGATCCTTCCTTTTTCGTCGTGGCAATCGGTTCGAGTTTGCGCGTGGAGACGCAAAGTCGCAGAGACTGTCTGCTGCGGAAATGCCTGACTTTTTTTCCAGGTGACTTGCAAGAACGCAACCACTTGTGCGTACCCCCTTCGAAGCCGCTCATTCGTAGCGGCCCAACTCTTCTCTTGTCGGGGCGTGCACTATGAACATGCGAAAACGAAGGCGTCTTGCTTCCAGGCTAGCAGTCAATCGGTTGGCCAGTGTCGAGAACTTGGAGGCGCGGCAGTTGATGGCGGCTGCGATCAGCCATGATCCACTGCCCAGTTCCAACCAAGGTTCGGCGCTGGTTGGTTCTCAAACAGCCGGTTCGGAAGTGACCGCGCGGATCGTCAACGGGCAGCGTACTGATGAGTTTGAATCGGTCGGCATCGTCAACGGTGGTTGTTCGGGTACGTTGATCAGCCCCAGTCATGTACTGACGGCCGCCCACTGTACCGTAGGCCAATCCGCCGCGGAGATGTCCTTTGCCGTCGATGGGACCACCTATGCTGTGGCGGCGTTTGCGAATCATCCCCAATACAACGACGATGATTTTGGCGCCGGATACGATTTGGCCATTATGACGTTGGCCGAGCCCGTGTCCGGTGTGCAGCCCTCCGCGATCTACCGGGATGCGCCCCAAGTTGGCCAGACGCTGACGCTGGTTGGCTTTGGCGAAGGTGGGACTTCGACCGGCAATCCAGAATATGACTTTGGAAACAAGCGGGTTGGCGAGACGCCTATCGATCGAGTGGATGAGTTGTTCATCGAATGGAATTTTGACTCCCACTCCGAATCCAACACGGCGCCCGGCGACAGCGGAGGTCCAGCCTTTATCAACGTTGATGGCAACTATCTGGTGGCCGGCGTTACTAGCGGAGGTTCCGGTGATCCACATCGATTAGGCGATCAATCCTTTGACACTCGGGTGGATGTCTTCGCCGAGTGGATTGACGGGATTGTCGGATCCGTGGACCAACCGGCGGATCCGACCGATCCGGAGGATCCAGCAGACCCTCCACCGATTGATCCGCCGTCGGGTGACGACGATCACGTTGACGAAATTGGATCGGACGCGACCCACATCGAGATGTTCGATGGACTGGCTTTGGGCGAAGGGATTCTGGAAGTCTCTGGGGATCAAGATGTCTTCACCGTAGATGTTGACGCCCCAGGCAGCTACGAAATCTTCGTCACGAGCGTATGGGACGACATTGATACTCAGCTGACTCTCAGCGATGCCAGCGGCAATACGGTTGCTCAGGTCAGCGAAGTCGGCAGTTTGGCGGATAGTCTACTCGTCACCGACTTGGATGCCGGTCAGTACTATTTGACTGTTGGCTCGGCTGGTATGCGAGACACCGGTGAGTACTGGTTGGATGTGGTGGCGTTGGGGAACACATTCGACGGTGAGGCAGGATTTGACGATGGTAGCATCGGGCAGCCGCCGGAGTTGGACCCAATGCCAGTCGATGATCACGAACAAACGGAGACACCTGGATTGGTGCATGATTGCGACGTCAACGATGACAGTTTTGTGACGGCTTTGGACGCCCTAATGCTGATTAACGAGTTGAACCTTGGAGAGCGAGCAGGCGGTCCCGAGTCACGTTCATCCATGGACGTCAACGGTGACGGGCACGTCACGACCCTGGACGCGTTACTGGTGATCAACACCTTGAATGGCCAAAGTCCATTCGGCCTTGAGACTGCAAAAGAGATCGGTCATTCCGAGGATGTTGCGATGAAGGCCCGGTCCTCTTTCAGCGACATGCAAACACCGGTGATCGAGCTGGACAAGTCATCGAACACCCAGCGGCGGCAACACGATCACGACTGGGTCCTGGCGCAGCAGGATTCTTGGTTGGAAGACTGCCTGGCTTAAGGTAAGACGAGCCGGTACTGATGAACTGCAAAGGCCGTTATTGCGCCAGCGATGACGGCCAGGGTTGCTGATGGCAGCGTTGCTGGTGCCAGTGTTACTGGTGGTTGGGGCGATTCGCAAAATCAGCGTTCCGGGAGAAATGCAAAGATGTTTCGTTTAGCAGTCAGCCGCAGGCGTACAGATTTGTCAGGCAAGGTCACCTGCGGCCAACCGCTAACACTGCTAAACAGCTCGAAGGAGTAAACTGCTTGAGCTGTCCGGTGACCCTGTGCCGCATACGATCTTGCGGTGCAAGTCGCCACGTGAGGTATACTGGAAGCTGACGCGAGACGCATTGTGAACTGGCTTCCGGATTACTGGACGGCATGCACCTAGGACCTCATTGCCACGACGCTCATGGACGTGCGAACGACCACTTGCGATTGAATCGATCTTTCGCCATTGCCGTCGTACTGAACGTGTTGTTGGTCATCGGCGAAGCGGTGGGAGGCTGGTGGTCTGGATCGTTGGCCCTGTTGGCGGATGCAGGGCACAATTTGAGTGATGTGGCTGGATTGGCGCTGGCTTGGTGGGCCCATTGGCTTCGGCGGCGAGGCACCAGTGAACGCTGGACCTATGGTTGGCGCGGGTTCACGATTCTGGCCGCTAACCTCAATGGTTTATTGCTGATTGTCGCTATCGTCGGCGTTTCGATTGAATCCGTCCGCCGCCTGCTGGATCCTCAGCCCATCGA
>JANQOL010000498.1 GCA_028289675.1 Pirellulaceae bacterium | reverse complement strand
CGAAGATCAAGACGCCCATGACAGTTTTGTGTACACGCTGATCGGCAACGACAATGACAACGGCTGGTTCCAGATCGTGGATCAGCAATTGCAGACAGCTGCTGTACTAGACTTTGAAAGTCAGTCGACGCTGAACATCGAAGTTCGCAGCACGGACAGCGGCGGTGTATTCGTCGACCGCAGCATGACGATTACCGTCAGGGACATCAACGAAGCACCAACGGATGTCAGCTTGGCGCCCAGCGAAATCCAAGAGGGCCTGCCGGCAGGCTCTGCGGTGGGTGACCTGACGAGCACCGACCCCGACGTGGGTGAGATATTTGGCTACACACTGGCCAGTGGCGATGGCGATGATGACAATGCCTTGTTCCGCATCGTGGGCAATACCGTGCAGTCTTTGTCGGTGTTCGACTTTGAACAACAGGACGCCTACTCGATCCGAGTGCGCACCATTGACGGTGCCGGAAACAGCCTGGAACAGAGCTTTGCCATCGGAATCGTGGACGTCAATGAGACGCCCACGGATGTGATGATTTCGAATCTGCTGGTAGATGAGAATCGTGACGCAGGCACTCCGATAGGAACTTTCACTTCGACGGACCCGGACGACGGAGACGTGTTCACTTATGCCTTGGTCGCCGGACCAGGCGACACCGACAACGCTTCGTTTAGCATTGATGGATCAATGTTGACGACCGCTGCCGTCCTGGACTTTGAAGCCCAAGCGACTTACAGCGCGCGAATTCGCACCACTGATTCGGCCGGCAACGTTTTGGAACACCCGTTCACAATTTCGGTGTCAGACGTCAACGAAGCCCCCTTCGACCTGCAGCCACACGCCGCTTCCGTGAACGAAAACGTAGCTGCGGGAACTCTGGTTGCGCAGCTAACCGCCAGCGATCCGGATGCGGCCTCACAATTTCAATACGCTTTTGTGGCCGGTACGGGAGACGCGGACAACGGGCACTTTGAGATTGTCGGCGATGAACTGCGTAGTCTCGGTATGCTAGATCATGAAAGCCAAGCACAGTACTCGACGCGGATCCGCGTCACCGATCAAGGAGGTCTCGCTTGGGAACAAGTTGTTGCGCTGACGGTGGACGACATCAATGACGCACCCACCGGTGTCCAACTCAGCCAAACTGCGGTGAATGAGCAGTCTGCCATCGGTACCGTTGTCGGCACGCTAGCGGTAGCCGACGAAGACGCTCAAGACTCCCATACGTTTGCTTTGGTCTCTGGGCAGGGATCGGACAATAACCACCTGTTCTCCATCTCTGGCGAGCAACTGGTCACCAACACAGTGCTGGATTTCAATACTCAGCCTCAATTGAACGTACGCATCGAAGCGACGGATGCCGCCGGCCTTTCCGTTTCGGACACTTGGACGATTAGTGTCTTGGATATCAACCAGGCCCCAACCGAGTTGAGCATTGATCAAGCCAGCATTGCGGAGAACTTGCCAGCGAACAGCTTGGTAGGCCAGCTGACGGCCACGGATCCGGACCAGGCGGACGAGTTCACTTTCTCACTCGTTGCCGGAACCAATGATCAGGACAATACCGCGTTCTCGATCGTTGAAAACAGATTGCTGACCAACGACAGCTTTGACTTCGAAACTCGGTCCGAATATGTCATTCGAGTGCAAGTGGCGGACCGCGCCGGCGAGACCTTGGAACAACCGTTGACCATCTCGATTGGCGACGCCAACGACGCTCCCACCTCGCTGACGCTCGATCCGGCGGAAATTTTGGAGAACGAGCCGGTGAACACCGTCATTGGCCAGCTGTCGACCAGCGACCAGGATGCGGGAGACGTCTTCCAGTACAGTTTGGTGGCCGGACCGGGCAGCGACGACAACGCACACTTTGACGTGGTAGGCCAGGAATTGGTGGCCCTGTCCATGTTTGATTTCGAGATCCAAAACCAATACGCGATTCGCGTCAAGACGACCGATAGCGCTGGAGCGTCCACCGAAGGCAGCCTGACGGTACACATCACCGATGTTCAAGAATTCTTGGATGTGGACGTCAACGCCGACGGTTTCGTAACGCCCATCGACGCGTTGATCGTCATTAACCACTTGAATCAAGACACGTCCGGTATCGTGCCGCCCGAGCTACCTCGCGTCGACGTCAATCGAGACAGCAACGTCTCGGTCATTGATGCCCTGCTGGTGATCAATTATTTGAATCAGCAAAGCCCATTGGGTGAGGGAGAATCAGGTCGCACCGGGAGCGACGTCAGCAACGGCGAGCGGGTCCAGGAATTTGCCGGCTTGCCAATTCAACAATGGCATGAGTTCAAGAAAAAGAAACTCGCCGCAGCCGTGGACGCCGCCTTTGCAGACTATCGTTAGAGAGTAAGCCGCAAGCTACTCGTCGGGATCGAAGCGTACCGGCTCCTTACGTTTGAAACTCAGCAGCATATCGGCACGCGCCGACTTCGACTGCTCATCCATCAAGAAGGCGCGGCGGGCAAACTCGTTCGCTCGCTCAAAGTCTCCCAGCTCGGCGTAAGCATTGGCCAGGTTTTCAACAAAGCTGGACTTATCGAACTTCGTCATTTCGCACGCTTGTAATGAAACTTCTACAGCCCGCGCACCATCGCGCACTTTTGCATCTGGCGCGTGACTGAGCAGCCACGACAGTGCGTTGAGAGCGTATGCGTCCCGGCTGTTCATGGAACAAGCCTTTTCGTATGCCTGCAAGGCATCGGCATACCGTTGTTCACGCACATAGGCTCCACCGAGGATAATGTAGCCGTTGACGGTTTCACGGTCCTTCATCAACGACTTGGCGTACGCCACATTGGCCTCGGCCACGGGCATGGTCGCTTCACGTGGAATCCATCCACGGTTCCGCCACCGCACTAGCAGCTTGTCTTCGGCCTCTTGAACCACTTCCACGACCCAGCCCGCGTAGACGATATCTCGTTGCGATCGATCATCGCCGTCCCCATTCTCGACTTCCATCCACGTCGATTTCTTAATGAAGACTTTCTCGGTGGCTCGGGCTGGTCCCCATAGCCAAACGTTCAACACGCAGGCGGCGCCGAGAAGAGCCAAGACTGGCGAATTCCCAAACCTTTTGGTCACCATGTTCGCCCTGTTCGATTCCAAATGGTGTTGCTAGTCCAAGTCCCGATTTCACGCCAACTCATGTTATGGGGTAGACTGAAAATGTTGCGAAGCAATTCGCTATTGGCAGACAACCTTCTAACTCGGGCTGTCGGCCTGCTGGTTCGTTTCGCCGGTAGAAACTGACTTGTAACTCGTCACCGACACCGATCACCGAGTGCGTCTTACGCCGCTGTCGCATAGCCGTTTGTCACACGCTTGTACAATACCGCAAGCCAACTGTAGTCAATTTAGATCTTTGCCGCGACAACGTCCACCACTTGGAATTCGAACCATGAAATCGGGACCAAGCCACGGAATTACCGTACAAGGGGCATGCCTAGGTTTCGTTGTTTCGGTGCTTGCTCCGGGTGTTTACGGTCAAGCCGACAAGCCATCTCCACAGCAGTTCTTTGAGCGGCTCGGCAGTTTTTCTGCGGCTGCCGAGCGTATGTTTCCTACTCCCTTGCAGCAGTTGTCACAGGACGACCTAGAACAACTCGAGCAAGTCGAAGTTCCTTGGACAACTGAAAAAAAGTTTGGGCAACAGGTACTGGCGCGATTCGAGAAGTCACTACGGCAGCGCAAGACGGCCATCATTCGCCGGGGCCGTGACGTCGAATACCTGAATCAGTTGATCGAAACAATTCAACCGCTGATGAAGCACGCGCGCAAGTATTCCAGCATTCGCGTCAGTCTGATCGACGTTCCCGAAGCCGACGCCTTCTCCATACCCGGCGGGGAGTTGCTATTTACACGAGGTCTGTTGGAAACGGGCGGATCGGAGGCCGCGTTGGTGGGCGTGGTGGCGCATGAACTGTCGCATTTGGATCGAGGACACCAGTTGCTACGCCTCAAACAACAGCAAATGCTGCGTCAGTCCACGGACATGCGGCAGATGTTTCAATCTTCGATGGGGTTGATGCGACCGTTTCATCCCGAGCTGGAAACCCAAGCTGATGATGATGCGTTGCGTTGGATGATCGCAACCGACTACGACGCAAGAGAGCTGGCGGAGTTGTTAACCAGTTGGGACCAGCGACAGAACGCGCGATCGGCCTGGTTAGACGTCATGCCGGGCTTCTTGCGTAGCCACCCGGATGCCGGAGCGCGCAGCCGGCGCATAAGAAGTCAGTATGCCGCCGCCGAAAAAACGGGATATGTCGGCCGCAAGAACTTGGAGCTGCGCATCAGCCGACGCCAACGCGAGTTTCCTGAATGACTACCAAGGAAGGCCCCTGACTGGCCAGTGGTGCGGGCCGAATCGGTGAAAAAGGCCACAGAACGGCCCAATCGTCGAAGTCGCCCACCTGGAAGCGTGGTTTTCGTTGTTTGCTTGCCAAATCCAGGTGCGATACACTAGGAGCGGAGTCGCACTGTCTGTCTCAGTAGATACAGCAGGACCTGTCCGCGGTTGTGCGTTGAGGAATTAGAGGCCCCTCAACATGAGGCAACCGATACCCGGGCTGGCCACGCGAACTCCGTCTTATCTTCGGAACAGTTTTACAGGAGAAGTCACATGCGTTTGAAAGCGTACGCATGGGTACGTCAGACACTATGTCTGCTACTCGTTTTCTGCTTTTCGTCCGGCCTGGTGTGGGCCCAAGTGAATGGGCAAGGCGGTTCGGACGTGTCCAGCTCCGCGGGAGGCTTGGGCGCAGGCATCGGTGGTGGAACGAATCAGGCCGGCGCCGTACCGGGTGGCGCTGCCATGGCCGACTTTGACACGCTGATGAACTTGATTCAACAGACGATCGATCCAGATTCCTGGTTGGCGGCCGGCGGTACCAGCAGTATTCTGCCGTATCCGTCCGGGGTTTATGTCGATCCCGCCGGACACTTGCAACGGGTCCGCGAGACCGACGAACTGCGTTTGGAACTGGCCAACCCATTTTCGGTGACCAGTCATCCTTGGCGTCAGTCCAGCGGACTACGCGTCGTGTCATTACGACGGTTGGATGCGGCGCTCCTGCAAGCATCGCGTGTTGGGCTGCGTCCGAACAGCGAACTGCTGAAGCTAGCCGGCTTGTCGCGGATCGAGTACGTCAAGATCGATGCGGCCAACGAAGACGTCTTGCTTGCCGGTCCGGCCGGCGACCGCGCCTACGGCTACGAGCTTCAGGATTTGGCGGTGGTAGCCGCATTGATTCGCGCGGAGACCACGCCTATGGGCTGCTCCATCGAACCTAGCGACGCGGGTATCTTGGCCGCGCAACAAATGTTGCAATCCTCGGGTGCCATCAAGCGACTAGCCAGCAACCCCCGGATGGTCGTCGAGCAAATGCAGGAGAAGATTGGTCCACACAACGTTCGCGTGTTTGGGATGAGCCCCAACACTGGAACAGCGGTCGCACTGGTGGACGCCGACGAGCACATGAAGAAAGTCGGTTTCGGCACCGTTACGACACGCCAGCGCGTGAACAGCTATTTCGACCATTTGGATCAGCAGGACCAAGTACCCACGCAAAGTCTCATTCGATGGTGGTTTGCTTATGGCGACCAGCCCGTGAAAGTCAGCCAAACGGGCGACATGTTCCAGTTGCCCAAACAGTGCGTCGCGGTGCTGAGCGAACAACAATGGATTAGCCAACAAGGCCGGGCGCCGACCGGCGGCCAAGACCAGGCGGCGGACGCATTTGCCCAGGGCATCACCAAGCACTTGCCCCAATTGAGACGCACTCATCCGTCCTATGCCAGACTGTGCGCGGTTTTTGAAATCGGACTGTCTTTGCAGCTGGCCGTCGAGACTACCGGTCAACCTTCGTTGCAAGCGTGGTTTCCCAATTTGTGCGCCTTGGGTGGGCAAACTCCCGCGGAAAATCCGCGCCCGCAAACGGTCTCAGGCTTGACCACTTGGCACAAGCTTAAGAGCGGAACCATCGTGGCCGTGGTCAGTGGTGGTGTGAAAATCGATGCTGCGTCACTGGCGTCCCGAAGCCAGTGGCAAGAATCGAAGTTCCTGGCTCGCTCCATGGTGCCCGACCCACAGGCCATCCAAAGCTCGGCCCATGGACGCTGGTGGTGGGATCAGCCTTAGCCGGGCATTCGCTTGACCCTCCCTTCGGGCGCAAGCGCGCCCAAGGGACGGTAGATCCGGTGGATCGATAGGACTACTTGCGAAACTCACTCAGTTGGGTGAGTGCATCGCTCCAGTTCCCTTGGAAGCGAATGGCACGATCGTCGATGTACACCAGAGCCGGCGGTTTGTGCTCGCACACCTCGTCGACTTCAATGCCATGTTTGGCTAGCCAGTTGCTAATCGCTTCGCGACCCGCTGCCGTCGCGCAGCGGGCGGAATGGACGACAACGCGGTAGTCCTGCCGTAGCCTTTGCAGAGCGCGGTCGGTGCCGTGAATGGGAGGGTCTGGAATCGAGTCGATGCCGGTCCAACCACTGCGGTACGAGTGAATGACTCCATCAAAATCGATGCATATCGTTCGGCGGACCGGACGAATCCCAGCTTGTTGGCACGTTTCGGCGGTGGCCAGCCGAGTTGCCAACAAGCGGTCGATGGCTTCATGTCCGTCCAGCCAATTGCTGTCTCCCCAAGGTTCGTCGCAACAGACCCGTGTATAGTGCTCATGCGCATGGTG
>JANQOL010000488.1 GCA_028289675.1 Pirellulaceae bacterium | reverse complement strand
AGAATCCACCAAAAAAGGGACTCTTCAAAATCAAAATCGCTACAGTGGCCACGGATGCTAGCCACAGCACGAGCGCGGCGCGGGCCATCCAACGTTTGGCTCGCGTTTGCGTGTGCGACGGGCCTCCACTGAAGATGCTGAAGAAAAACGCTACGGTGCCGGCAATGATGACGCCCGCCAGCACGGTGAACCACCAGCCGGAAGGCCAAGCCACAATGTCGGCATTCTTGGGACCGCCATCGATGAAGGCGCCGATCGTGTAGCAAAAGAACGAAAATCCGAACACGCCATAAACGATGGACGGCACGCCAGCCAGGTTGTTGATCGAGATGCGGATCAACGACACCAGCGGTCCACTCTTGGTGTACTCCCTCAAATACAAGGCCGCCATGACGCCAAATGGAACGACCGCTATGGTCATCAGCAACGTCATGACGATGGTGCCCCAAATAGCCGGAAACACCCCTCCCTCGGTATTCGCTTCTCGCGGATTTTCGAGCAGAAACTCCCTCCAGCGGTCTACGTACACGGCGAACCTGCCGCTCCAGTCCAAACGGTTGACGTCCACCACGCGGACAATCGACTCGCAAGGAACCGTCTGGGTCGCGAAGACGACGAGCTGACGCGCGGGCAGATTCACATTCTGTTGCACCGGATCGTTCGCATCAGCTTCGCTGGCTTCTAGATCATTGGCTTCTGTTTCATTGGAGCCCAAGTAGTTGGTCTCGATCAGCCCCAGCATGTGACTGGTTTGCTGAACGTCCTGAAGTGTGGCCAGTTGCAGTTGTGGACACAGCGGCTCAATCTGTGGCTGGGCGCTGTCGGCCACTTCGATTCCGGCAGCTTGCAAGGCCGTGATCAGGCCGGAGCTGAGGCGGCCCACGGACAACGCCTGCAGGTCTTCCGCTTGGGCCTGACCCACCGGCTGCGAGCCATTGGGAACCGCCATGTGAACGTGGCTTCGCGCCAAAGCAGTTTCGGTTTCTTCCAACTGCAGATTGAGCGGACGCTTGCGGCGGACGGCTTCCTGGTAGCCCTCTTGGTAGCGCTGTACCGCCTCTTGGATCGCGGCCGGCTGGGCGCTCAGTGGCTGAGCCCACTGGACCACTTGCTGGTCGATGTCGGCCCGCTCCGTGACAAGATCTTGCTGACGGTAATCGGCCATCCTCTGGGCCACCTGTTGCGCCAAATCAGGTTCGTTCTGCAGGGCTTCTTGAAGACTCGCTTCGAAGGCAGCCAGTTGTTCATCGCGATCTGCTAACTGAGCTTGCTGTTCCAACAAGTAGTGTGCTTGTTCGACTTGCACGGCCACTTGTTGGCCAGTCTCCAACTCGGCCCGCCGGATGGCGATGCGCAGTTCCGCGAGATCACCGTCGACTCGCGCCACCTCATGCATCACCTGCTGTTGCTCGTGACGGAGGCCAATCGCGGCCGCCACATCGGCTTGTAAGGCTGCGAACAGTTCGGGTCCTGTCGACCACCGGATTCGCACGGCGGCGACCGCCTGTTCGGAAAGTTGCTCGCGCGGGTACCAGCTGGCGTCGGACGCCAGTTGGATCTGCGTTTCCGCGGTCGGCTGCTCCGGCAACTGCTCCAAACACTCTCGCAGCGCTCCATCGGCCAAC
>JANQOL010000464.1 GCA_028289675.1 Pirellulaceae bacterium | reverse complement strand
GAATGTCCGCGTTGTCGGCAGCGCTACGCAGATGCTCTACCACCACCGGGTTCATGTTCGGCCCGCGGTAGATCACCGGCCCACCGCCAAGTTTGATATCCGACTGTTGGTTCATGTCGATCGTCGGGCAGTCGGTCGCATGCGTGACGTCCACCGCGATGCCCACATGGGGATTGACTCCGTAGGCGCTAGTCGTAGCCCCTCGCAGACCGATCTCTTCCTGGACGGTTGCCACTGCGTATAACGCGACGTTCAACGCGCTCGACTTCGCTCGTCGCAGCGCTTCCATGCAGACCCACAGGCCTGTCTTGTCGTCCATGCCGGGTGAGTTGGCATAGCCGTTTCGCATTTCCTGGTAGCCCAGTTCCAGAGTCACCGGATCGCCAATGCGAACAACTTCTGCCGCTTCCTCTTTGTTCTTCGCTCCGATGTCCAGCCACATGTCTTCATGTTTGACGACTTGCTTGCGCTCTTCTTCCTTGAGCAAGTGAATCGGTTTGCGGGAGATGATCGCCGGAATCGCACCGCTCTCGGCGTGCACCGTCATCCGCTGGCCAATCAACTGCTGCGGATCCCACCCACCGATCGTGTTGGTGTAGATGTAGCCGTTCTCGTCGATGTGGGTGACCAAGAGCCCGATCTGGTCGGCGTGTCCGGCAAACATCACCCGCATCTCCGCCCCCGGGTTGCAGCAGGCGATCACGTTGCCGTGCAGATCGGTCTTAACCTCGTCAGCAAACTTGCCGACATACTCTCGCACCAATGCTTGCACCGGTTGCTCGTAGCCCGACGGGCTGGGGGTTTCCAGGATGCTCTGAAAAAAGGACTTGGCTGAGGCTTCCATGACATCACTCGCTTGCAGATGGATTGACGGATGAGATGACCAGATTGTAAAGCATGCGGCAGCGTTTCTGCAGGGGCTCGTGGGTAGTTCCTTCGAAGTGAGAGTCCCGTTTCCGCGCAGAATGTCGCTTTCAATGCACGAAAGCTAGCGGTCTGGCCGTGATAATCTTTGCGGATTCTAGCGATTCTCTGGCCTCACGAGAGTTTCCTGGCCGATAGAACTCCACGAACGTCTCCGTCTAGAGCGAACAGGACGGGGGGGCAATCGCTTTCAATCTCATCAGGTCGGAGTTTTCAACCATGTCGACGCGACAGATCTTCTCCTTGTTGGCGGCCATTATGTGTGCGACCTCGGTCGGATGCTGCGCTATGCACCAGGGTTGTGGTGGTATGTGTGGTCCAAGCTGTGGAATGTGTGAGCCCGCATGCTGCTGTCCGGAGCCGGGTTGTGGATGTACTGACACCTGCTGTGAGCCCGGGTGCGGTTGCCCGGAACCTTGTTGCGGATGCAGTGATCCTTGTTGCGAGCCCGCTTGTGGCTGCACCGACGTCTGCTGTGGCTCGGGAGTGGGGTGCTGCCCGATCCTGGGTAACTGTTGGTTGATCCAACGGCTCCGCCAGGCTTGCAATCGCTGCTACTCCTATGGTGGTTGCTGCGATGGGTGCTCCGGAGAGATGTACTGGAACGAATGGCACAACGATCCGCCCTGCAACTGCCGCTCTGGCGGACATGCCTACACGGGTGGTCACTATGGCGGAGCCTACGGCCGCCGCGCGTTCCTGGCCAAAAATCACGAGAAGCTCACCGAAGAGCTTCGCATGGCTGACGGTGGGTCCAATTCCGTCTACCGCTAGTTCATGCCGACGGTAAACCGAACAATCGCTTTGCGTTTTCCGTAGTCTGTCGGGCAAGCTCTTGCAACGACACGCCGCGGACCTGGGCCAGACACTCTGCCGTATGGCGCACGTGAGCCGGCTCGTTTGGCTTCTTGGCCCTGACCGGTTCTGGTGACAGATACGGACTATCGGTTTCGATCAGCAGGCGGTCTGCAGGGATCTTCGCCGCACAGCCGCGCAACGCTTGCGACTTCTTGAAGGTAACCATCCCGGCAAAACTGATGTGCAAGCCCAGCTCAACGCACTCGGCAGCCATCGTCTCGTCGCCGGTGAACGAGTGCATGATGCCCTGCAAGGGGCCACGGTGCCGAGCCTCGCGTAGCATCTCCATGATGTCGGCGTCACAATCCCGCATGTGGACGACAAACGGCAAATCGAGTTGCTGCGCCAGGCGGATGTGGCGGTCGAAGTAATCTTGCTGCTGCTCAAATGGCGTGAAGTCCCAATAGCGATCCAAGCCAGTCTCGCCGACTGCCACTGCCCGGGGTGATTTGACCAGTCGGACGATCTCGTCCCAATCGCCCTCGGTGGCTTCGGCCACGTAGTTTGGCTGAATGCCAACCGCGGCATAGACCCCTTCATAGCGATCGGCAATCTCAAGACACTTGCGGCTGGCGGCTGCCGTGGTGCCGATGCAGACGATGCGAGTGACCCCGGCGTCACTCGCGCGGGAAATCACCTCGTCTCGATTTTCGTCGAACTCTTCCTGATCGAGATGAGCGTGGGTGTCGAAGAGCATGAATGATCAATGACTAATGACGAAATACCCAAACACCAAATAGATTGGCGTTCGTCGTAGAGAGTGAAGTAGCCAATCAAGCGGGCGTGATGCCCTCGGCCGCCGTCAACTCTCGTAAGGACTCCAGGTGCCCTTTGGCCATGCCGAGGGCTTCTTCGGCAAGCGATTTGGCTGCGGGAGCTCCTTGCAAGGCCTCCACGATTTCGCCGATCTGCTCGACGTCCTGCTGCTGATAAGCCACGGCGACGTTCACCAGGAAGTCGATCTCCAAATCGTGCATGTCGGTGAATTCCATTGGGAACTCGCCGGAGCGGATGGGGGCCTCCGCGTCAAAGAGCATCGAGGTAATTCTGTCGGCCAGGACGTTTTGGTCGTCCACAATCGCCTGGATCGTCTCAACTACTTCGTTGCGGCCAGGACCGATATGAGGACGTGAGTACTGCAGGTACTGCGGGAACGAACGGCCCACGATCGCCAACAGACGGTTCAACAAGACAACGGTGTTGGGTTGATTCATCGGCCTGAGCTTAACTGATGATTAATTGAGAGACTGCTTCGTTGGCCCACTTGGCGACCTCGTCAGGGAGGATGCCAAACACAATCACCGGCAGGCAGACCACCAAAGCATAGGCGCCGGGTAAGAAGCCAATCGAGACCGGACCACGCGTGTCGGGCTCGTCATCGATGCACATCGTCTTGGCGACTCGCAAGTAATAGACCAGTGAGATGGCCGTGTTGATCGCGGCGACCACCAGCACGGTCATCATCAACGGACCACCGGCCTCGTACAGAGACTGCAAGACTCGCAGCTTCGGCCAGAATCCAGCCAGCGGCGGTAAACCGATCAGGCTCACCAGCACGGCTACCATCAGGACGGTAATGATCGGATTGCTGCGAACAAGGCCGGCGTAGTCGGCGATGTCCTCGCTGCCCATGGCGTTTCGCAGGAAAGCGATGATTGCAAACGCGCCCAAGTTCATGAACAGGTAGAGGGCAACGTAAATCATCAACGCGGAAAGCGCCCGCTCGGCCCCTGCGACGTTGGTGCCGATCATCGCCACCGCCGCCGCCACGGCCATCATCATGAAACCCGCATGGGCAATTGTGGAGTAAGCAAGCATCCTCTTGATGTTCGTCTGGCCGTAAGCCGCCAGGTTGCCGAACGTACATGTGATTACCGCGATTACCGAGGTGAGGATCACGAAGAACCTGCGGACCGGACTCAAAGGAGAGGCAACCGAATCTTCAGTTCCCTCGGTTTCCGCTTGGACCGTCTGCGCCGTAGTCGCCACTGTCTGCACAACTGCAGGATTCTGGGCGATCATTTCTTGTCCGGATGACCCATCATAATAGCCAAAGCCGAGACCGACTCGCACCAAGAGCACCAACGCGGCTGCCTTGGAAGCGACCGACAAAAAGGCGTCGACTTCCGCCGAGGCACCTTCGAACACGTCCGGACACCAGAAGTGGAAGGGGAATGCAGAGAGTTTGAACGCCAGTCCTACGCCCATCATCAGGCCGCCGAGTGCCAATGCCATTAGCGTGGCACCAGAACTGCTGGCCAAATCCATTTCCCACAGCTTCTCAGCCATCGTCGGCAAGTGCGCCGAGCCGAGCAGGCCGCACAGCAAACTGATGCCGTAGAGCATCACTCCAGCGGTACCTGCGCCGTAGACGGCGTACTTGAGCGCCGCTTCGCTGCTCCGCCGGCGACCCTTCACCACGCCGGCCAGCACGTAAGAGGGCACGCTGGCCATCTCCACGCCGAGAAAGATCGTCAGCATGTGATTGGCCGAGGCCATGATACACATGCCCAAAGTAGACCCCAGTGCCAGTGCGTAAAAGTCCTGGCCGTCTTGGCTATCCGCCAGTCCCGTCAATCGCGCGAGTAACAGGAAGAGCAGGGCAAACACTAACAGAAACACCCGCATCGAACCGGTTAGCGAGTCGTAGACCAGCATCCCGGTAAACAGTTCCTGAGGAGCATCAAACAGCTCGGGTGGACCGATATTCTCACTCTGCATCACTGTCTGCACGGCCAGGTACAAGGCGATGCCCGTGCCGCCCATGGCGAGCAAGAAAGACGGAATATATTGGCCGCCCTTGAACACTCTCACTAACAACAGAATGACAATCGTGCCACACAGCGCAAGTTCCGGTTGAAACAGCAGCAAGCTGATGTCCAGGGTGTCGCTGAGCAGGTTGTTGATGAGTTCGGTGAGGTTCAATTTAGAGCCGTTAGTCGTAAGCTGTTGATCGTTAGTGGGAGAGTGGAAGTGCGGTCATTGGTCGTTGATCATTATCGCGACCCGGTTCTCGTCCACTGGCCGGGAAGCCGTCTCTTGTTTATCGTGTTCCTTCGTCCATTCCGCCAGTTGGACCACCTGTCGATCGACTGATGGTTGCATGTAACGCAGCACGCTGTTGGGATAGACGCCGAACACAATTGCCAACACCAGCAACGGCGTGGCAATCATCAATTCTCGCATCGTGATCGGCGTCAGCGCTTCGCCGTGTGGCCCCTTGTATTCGGGACCAAGGTAGACGCGTTGTATTGCCCAGAGGATGTATCCAGCGGTGAGGATCACCACCGCCGCGGAGATGATCGCCAGCACGTAGCTGTACTTCCAC
>JANQOL010000461.1 GCA_028289675.1 Pirellulaceae bacterium | reverse complement strand
CGCAGGTAGGAACAACATGTCTGAGCCAACTTCGACGAGTGCCACGCCGCGGACCAGTCCCTTCACTATCGCCTTGTTGTTCTACGTGGTGACGTTGGGCGGCATTGTCTCAGCCTGCTTACGGACGCTTATCGGCAACGAATTTGCGACAGCCCGAGTGCTCGTCACCATGTTGGTTGCGGGCGCCGTTTTTGGTTTGATATTTGGAGCGGCCACGGGAGTCATTCGTTTCAGAACGTTTGCAGCCGCGCTGATTGGAGCTGGTGTTGGCACGGTGATAGGATCGCTAGCCGGCAGTCTCGCTTTGGTCAGTGGCCAACATTTTTCTGAAATCGCTCTAACCGCCTTCGGCGGGTGCTGGGTGCTAGTACTCCTCATGCTCGCCGTTGCTCGCTTCACACCAGACGGAACGCCCTAACGCGCCTCACATCTTCCCGCTGGGTTCCAGGCTTTTGCCGCCCAAAATTGGTCAATCTCCTCATCGCATCGAGTTCATTTCGAACCCACGGCGCCCGTGTATTGAGTCCGGCGGGCGCGTTTCCCTATTTGCAAACCAATTGCATCTGCGGTAGGCTAGCGTCGCCTCAGAGAACCGCATCCGGATCTTGATTGAGGCTAACTTCGCGCAAGTCTGATTGCGCGAAACCGATCCATTATCGCTTTTTCCAATCACCGTATTTATGAGTTCATCTAGCGAAGAAAGTCGTCTTCCCGTCACCGTCCTGTCCGGATTTCTTGGTGCGGGGAAGACCACTTTATTGAATCACGTGCTTGCAAATCGAGAAGGAATGCGAGTTGCCGTGATCGTTAATGACATGAGTGAAGTCAATATCGACGCGGCACTGGTGCGTGACGGAGGGGCAAATCTCTCAAGGACAGATGAGCAATTGGTGGAGATGAGCAACGGTTGTATTTGCTGCACGCTCCGCGAAGACTTGTTGCTTGAAGTGGCGAAGTTAGCCCGTGATGGGCGATTCGATTATCTGCTGATCGAATCAACTGGCATTAGCGAGCCGATGCCCGTTGCAGAAACGTTTACTTTTGCAGATGCACATGGAAACAGTTTGTCCAATTTGGCCGAGTTGGACACGATGGTCACGGTCGTTGACGCGGGCAACTTCTTCAAGGACTTTGGTTCATGGGAAAACCTCACCGATCGGCGTCTTGGTGTCAACGAGGATGATCGTCGCAACATTGTCGATTTGCTGGTGGATCAGGTTGAGTTTGCAAACGTGATCATCATTAACAAGATCGATTTGCTGTCGCCGTATGAATTAGAGCAACTAGAGCAGATTATTCGTCGGCTGAATCCAGGTGCCGAGATTTTGCGTTCCCAGGAAAGCCGCGTACCTCTGGAAGAAGTCATGGGAACGGGACGTTTCCGGCTGAGTGAAGCAGAGTCGTCGCCGGGTTGGCTGGAAGTGCCGCGAGGTCAGGAGCAAACCGAGACTGAAGAATACGGAATCAGTCATTTCGTGTATCGTCGCAATCGACCGTTCCACGCCGCCCGGCTCTCTGAGGCCATGCAGGGAGGTTTTGGCGAAGGCCGACCGATGGACGGAGTCCTGCGCAGCAAGGGCTTGATGTGGATCGCATCGCGAAACAACTGGGCATATGACTGGTCCCAAGCGGGTAGCTCGGTCCGGATGAATCCCGGCGGTCTATGGTGGGCAGCAGCACCCAGGGACGAATGGCCTGATGACGAGGATTCGATTGCGGAGATTACCGCGAAGCTCGCAGGTCCCTATGGCGACCGTCATCAGGAGCTGGTCTTCATTGGCCACGACATGGACCAGACGCGGATATCCGAAACGCTTGATCAGTGCTTGTTGTCCGATTCAGAATTCGCAGCAGGTCCCAAAGCTTGGATGCGCTTTGACGATCCATTTCCGCCGATCGAAATGGAGTTCGCCGAAGACGACTCGCTGGAAACCTGGCGGTAAGTATTGTACTGCTCACGTTTGATCCCTGATCTAACGTTGCTGGTCAACGACATGCCAGAGATCAGAGCTCGCTGAACTTCGGCAAGCAAAATTCAGGGTTGCCTCTTTGATTACTAAGGTGAGTGGCCCCCGTGACCCGCAAGCAGGAAAGTCGGATGAACCAATCACCTTTCTCGGAAAGAAAGACCATCGAGCAGGTTGAGGAGGGGAGCGAATTGGCTCCCAAATTCGATGAGCACGGCCTGATCCCTGTGGTCACGACGGACTTCACCTCAGGCGAAGTACTCATGCATGCCTACATGAACGCCGAGGCGCTCCAACAAACAATCCGCCGGGGCGAAGCCGTCTATTGGAGCCGGAGCCGAAAGTGCCTCTGGCACAAGGGTGCAACCAGCGGCCTAGTGCAGATCATACGTGAGCTGCGAATCGATGACGATCAGGACTGCATGTGGCTACGGGTTGATGTTCAAGGTGGCGCCAGCTGTCACGTCGGCTACCGCTCTTGCTTCTACCGAGCAGTGCCTTTCGGTGACCAGGCCGGCCAGCCTTTGGGGTTCACGGAGGGGCAGAAAGTGTTCGACCCCCAGACGGTGTACGGTGATGCTCCAAACCCCACCCAGCTCTGAACACGGATGATTGTTGGTGGAAGGTGAGCCACAACACGGCCAATCCAAGCTCCAGTCCGCAGTTTGAATCCACTTAGAGGGGATCCCATGATCGCTTTTTCTAGAGAAGCAAGGGAATCAACCGGCCATTCGCCGCAACCCATTCTGATTGTAGGACCGCAAATCATAGCGCAACAAACAAGTGGCAACCAAGACAGGTGCAACGCCAGCACCGACATTTCTGAAGCGGTTCGCGTTGATGTTGCAAGAGCACAACAAGAACTGGCCATGGTGCAGCGCGCATTGGTTTGCTGCGGTCTGATCAGCAACAGTCGAAACGATGAGAAGTAAAGGCCTGAAATGGATATCCGATTCTATAACACCCTTTCAAACGAAGTCTCACAGTTCGAGCCGCTCAACGCCGGGCAGGTCAAGATGTACAGTTGTGGACCGACGGTCTATGACTTCGCTCACGTGGGTAATTTCCGATCGTTCCTATTTGCGGATGTATTGCGAAGGTTTCTTGAGGCAAGTGGTTACGACGTTTGGCATGTGATGAATATCACGGATGTCGGTCATATGACCGACGATGCGGCAGCTGATGGTCTTGGCGAGGACAAGATGCAGGTGGCCGCTCGGCGACTGAAAGAAGACAAGAAAAGTGGAAAGGTAGAGGAAGGGGCAGTAGCCAACCCAGACGATCCGTACCAAGTAGCCGACTACTTTATGCGCGCTTTTCTCGAAGATGGGCGTTCGTTGGGCCTCAAGGTGATTGGTGAGTACCCCGAACGTGTACCAAAAGCAACGCAGTTTATCGACGAAATGCAGCAGATGATTTCAAAGCTCATCGAGCGTGGACACGCTTACGTGGGGAGCGATGGAGTCGTTTACTACGGCGTCGAGTCCTTTCCTCGGTACGGCCAACTCAGCGGCAATACTCTCGAAGCCTTGCAAGTTGGTGCCGGCGGCCGCATCGATATGAGCAACCAAAGTTGCAAGCGGCATCCGGCTGACTTCATGCTTTGGAAACCGGATCCGAAGCACATCATGAAGTGGGAATCGCCTTGGGGAGCAGGGTATCCTGGCTGGCATATCGAATGCTCCACGATGTCCATGCAGGTGCTGGATACGGAGGTGCTAGACATTCACACGGGCGGCGAGGATCTCATCTTCCCCCACCACGAGTGCGAGATTGCTCAGTCATGTGGAGTGACCGGCAATGAACTCTTCGCGCGATTTTGGATGCACGCTCGCTTCTTGCTGGTGGAGGGTGAGAAGATGTCTAAGCGCAAAGGGAACTTTTTCACCGTCCGCGATATCTTGTCCGGAAAAGCAACCGGAACCCAGGTGCATCCGGCAGTCCTCCGGCTCGAACTCATCAAATCTCACTATCGCGCTCACAGCAACTTTACCACCAAAGGGTTGACCGATTCTGCGAACACCGTTCGACGACTGACCGAACTTGCTCAACGCCTTCGCGACGAATGTGGTGGCGACCCCCAGGAAATCGATCGAACCGAGCATCCCATCGTTAAGGCGTTCCTGCAGGCATTAGCGAATGACTTGAACATCAGTGAAGCCATGACAGTCGTACATGCCTGGATTTCGTCACCAGGTAAAGATGCAGCTGAGGCCTACGGGGTTTTGTTGGCCTTGGATCAGGTCTTGGGCGTGTGGGAATTGACAGCCAACGACAGCGAAACAGACGATCCAGAAAGCGACATTGCAGCCAGCTTGTGTGCATTGATCGATGAAGCGAGACAAGCACGCGACTTTTCAGCCGCAGACGCTCATCGGCAGCGCTTGATCCAGCTCGGCTATGAAGTGCGCTCCTCACCCGAAGGAACCTCAGCCAAAAAGAAGTTTGCATGATCGGATGGAACCAATCCACGTCGTCTTACCAAGTTACCAACCAACTAAAAAGGAAGTAAGAGAAATATGCAATCTGCAACAGAACAAACCATTGCAGCTTGGGATCCTGGAGCTGTCAGAGAATTTGTTGATGGAGCCAATGATATCTTGGTGCTCAGGCGCCATGCACCGAGTGACCTTGCTTCGGTAGTGCAGGCGGGTCGGATCCACGAATACTTGGCACCCGTTTGTCGCGAGAAAGTTGGTTTCGAAGTCCGGTCGGGGCTGGGCGAACTTCGCATCAAATCGCCCGAGTTGGCGACTGACCTCATCAGTCTAGTGACCTCGTTTCTCGATCAGTTCAGTTTGGAACAGGCAAGACTACGGATCGAGATCACGCGGACGCAGTCCTGTCCCAAGTTCCATAGCGACCACGTCCACGTCCGACTGGTGACAACGTATTTCGGGCCGACCACCGAGTACCAGTTCGCCGGGGAGAGTACCGCATACGTGGCACCACTAGGCGGGCTGGTTTTCCTTAAAGGACATCGGCACCCCACGCACCGAGACTCGGTGCATCACCGTTCGCCCCAAGTTCCCGCAGGCGAGAGGCGTCTGTGCATAGCGATAGACTTCTAACGCTGACGATCGCTTGCGAAAATCAGCACCAAAAACGACCCTAGGCATGGCCAGCGGTCGTTGTCGACAACTCCGAATACCCAGCCAGATTGCCCACGTTGGAGACTGTCACTCGATCGCCCAGGATGCAAGCGTCCCAAGGCGCTCTGTTGTTAGCCCAATTGCAGCATTATTTTTTGGGCTCAAAATAGGGCAGTATTGTGAATGTGCCAATCGCTTAAGGTCGAGTCGAGGTAACCGATGTATTCCAAGTTGCCGGCTACCGTCCTGTCAGGCTATCTCGGTGCCGGCAAGACGACGTTGCTCAATTACGTGCTGTCGAATCAGCAAGGGATGCGAGTTGCTGTCATCGTCAACGATATGAGCGAATTGAACATCGATTTGGCGTTGGTACGCTCGGGGCCGAAGTCGCCTGGACCGGAAGAAGACGCCCTAGTCGAACTCTCGAACGGCTGTATTTGCTGTACCCTGCGGGAGGACTTGCTCGAGGAGATCACTCGACTGGCTTTGGCAGGGCGTTTCGACTATTTGCTGATTGAAGCTACTGGGATTTCGGAACCGATGCCGGTCGCGGAGACCTTCGTATTTCGCGACGAGTTTGGGTCTGGATTGAGCAACCTAAGCCGTCTAGATGCAATGGTCACCGTGGTGGACGCGGGTGCCTTCTTGGGCGACTTCCATTCATTTGATTCGCTTGCTCGGCGCGGCCAAGAGATGGACCAGGCTGATCAACGGATGCTGTCTCAGTTGTTGGCTGACCAAGTTGAGTTTGCCAACGTGTTGGTTATCAACAAAACTGATTTGGTGAGCGACGAACAACTCGCGGGTCTGCAAGACATTCTCAAGCAGCTCAATCCAGAAGCATTGCAGATTACGGCCCAGTACGGCGAAGTCGATCTGCGGCATATCTTCGATACGCAGCTGTTCGACGAAGAGAAGGCCTCGGCTACGCCAGGCTGGCGATCCGACTGGGTCACGAAGGTCTCTGAATCGGAGGAGTATGGCTTTGGTAGTATGGTCTACAGTAGCCGTCGACCTTTTCACCCCGAACGACTTCACGAGTTGATCTGGAGTGACCAATTAAGCGACATTGCCAGGATTAAGGGGTTTGTTTGGCTAGCCAGTCGCCACGATATGGCAGGATACTGGTCGTTAGCTGGCCGAGTTCACTCGTTGGTTGCCTTCAGTCCATGGTTCATCTCGCTGGATCACGATCTCTGGCCCTGGGAAGATCGATGCATGATCGAACGCCTCAAGGGCTTGTGGCAAGAACCATACGGCGATCGACGGCAAGAGATCGTGTTGATTGGTAGGCATCTAGAGGAAGATCGCATCCAAGAACTGTTGAATGAAGTGCTTTTGACAGAAGCTGAGTTTCATGGGGGACCAAGTTCGTGGGTGAACTTTGACGACCCCTTGCCGAGCTGGCAAGTTGAAAGTGCGGCCAACGAGGTCGACGAGCAGGCCGATCGCATCGAGAGAGAAGCAGAACTGGCCGAATGGCAAGAGTTCCGTCATCTCAATAACGGATAGCACTCTGGCACGGTCGCGCTCAGATAGGACCGAGCTGGCCCAGCTGTTCGAGCCAAGATCGGCTCGGACATGACGACAGTCACGTCATCATCGTGTTTCACGTGTTCCAACTACTGATTGCCAATTTCTTCGTCGAGCATTCCAGGCAAGGCTCCTATTGATGAATCCGTCCACGATCGCAATCTCGCTGAACTTCGAGCACAGCTATGCCGCACAGTTGCCAGAGTTTTTCGCACCGGTTTGGCCGACGCCGGTTCGCCAACCAAGCCTGCTGCAGTTCAACAAATCGCTTGCCGGTGAACTGGGGCTCGATCATGAAGAATTGACGACAGATATTGCCCTGCGGATCTTCTCAGGAAACGAGTTGCCGCGCGATGCCCAACCCATCGCGCAGGCGTATGCGGGTCACCAATTCGGCAGTTTTGTTCCGCAGCTGGGCGACGGCCGGGCACTGTTGCTCGGCGAAGTGGTCGATGGGCAAGGTCGACGGCGCGACATCGCCCTCAAGGGATCGGGACGAACTCCGTTTTCCCGGGGCGGTGACGGCAAGGCTGCGGTGGGTCCCGTGCTGCGGGAGTATCTCATCGGTGAAGCCATGCACGCCTTGGGAATCCCCACAACCCGGGCTCTCGCCGCCGTTGCCACGGGCGAACCCGTTATGCGAGATCGTCCGCTCCCCGGTGCAGTTCTCACACGCGTGGCCGGCAGCCATGTGAGAGTTGGAACGTTTCAGTACTTCGCGGCCCGCCGTCAAGTCGAGCATGTTCGAAAATTGGCGGACTACGTCATCCAGCGGCACTACCCCGGAGTGGCTGAAGATACCGAACGCTATCTATCGCTGCTGCGGACTGTCGTTGAAAGTCAAGCTGCCTTGGTTGCGCAGTGGATGCTAGTCGGCTTCATTCATGGCGTGATGAATACTGACAACATGGCGATCTCGGGTGAGACGATCGACTACGGACCGTGCGCGTTCATGGAATCGTACGATCCGGAGGCAGTCTTCAGTTCGATCGATCACGCCGGACGCTACGCCTACGGAAATCAACCATCCATCGCGCTCTGGAACCTCGCCAGATTCGCGGAAACGCTATTGCCGCTTCTCGGCAAGGAAGATAACGAACGTGCCATCGCCGACGCGACGGCGATTCTTGACACCTTCATGTCGACCTTCGAGCAGCACTGGTACAAGGGTGCCTGGACGAAATTGGGACTGGCCGGCTCTGATGAGATTGACAGTCTAAAAGAATCAGAACGCACACTGGTCGATGACTGGCTTGAGTTGCTAAGCAAGAACCGAGTGGATTACACCTTGGCTTGGCGCAGCTTGGCGGACGCAGCGGAGGGCAATGCGAGTACGCTCCGGTCTTTGTTTACCTCGCCAACCGAAGTCGACGCCTGGTTACGACGATGGAAGAAATCTCAGAATGGCGTTGCATCGTCGCAGCTGGCTTCAGCCGTGCGAGCAGCGAATCCGCTCTACATTCCTCGTAACCATCTCGTCGAAGATGCACTTGCTGCCGCCTCCGACGACGGTGATCTAACGCGTTTTGAACGTCTGCTGGAGGTAGTGCAGCATCCATTCGACGAGAATCCTGAACTGGCCCGGTATGCCATGCCGGCTCCCACGAAATTCACAGCCAACTACCAAACGTTCTGCGGAACATGATTTTCGTGTTGTGTTTCTTGGGCGTCGTTCGTCTCTGGCTAGTCGACTTGGTGCCCGAGCATCGCGAACACGCCTCTTCTGAGCCTTACTTCGGCTCCACCAGTCGGGAAAGTTTTCGTCTACCGGACTCACCATTATAGTTTTGCAACTATAATGCAAATGCAATCAATTTGCATTTAGGCCAGTTCAGACGGCGGGGGATAAAACATGCGCAGACGTTCATCAAACGAGCAACGAACTGCAGTCGTCGGTTACGTGCCCAAGGCAGCAACAAGACAGGGCGTCACCTTACTTGAGTTGCTGGTCGTGATTGCAATCATCGGCATCCTAACCTCCTTACTGCTACCTGCGGTCTCGGCCGCACGCGAGGCGGCCAGAAGAACTCTGTGCGCCAACAACTTGAAGCAAATTGGAATCGGATTGCAGTCCTATCACGTCGCTTTCAAGACGTTTCCGTCGGGGCACGTCGCCGACACCAATAGTGGGCGCGACAGCAAGAGTTGGGGGTGGGGAACCTTGCTCCTACCATTTGTGGAGCAGCGTCCACTCTTTGGTGAACTTGAATCGAGCCGGCGTTCGCTTGATGAAGTTGCGTCAGATCTACAAAAAGCTGATTTCCTGCGAACACCTGTCGGAGTATTTCTTTGTCCTTCCGACAAGCAACAGAAACTGGCACATCGTTTTCGTTCGATCATTGTTGGCAATCGGTTCCCGACGAATCGGAGCAGTTCACGATCGAGCGTGATTCCGCTCGCGCACGTCATCCTGTTGCCACCACCTGGGCCGGATCCAGATCCAGAATCTCCCGATGTACCGATGGGATTTAGGTTGGCCAAGTCGAATTATGTTGGTTCCCACGGCAACCAATGGAAAATCCGCCGCACCGATTGGGATGAACGCGATTTTCGTGGAAACGGACTATTTGGGCGGAATTCAGCGGTACGTAATTCGATGATCCTCGACGGCACCAGCAATACGATCGCAATCGGAGAACGGTGCATGCGAAACTACGCTGCTGTCTGGGCCGGCGGCAACTCTTGGCGTGGATGTGGATTTTCCGACAACCAAATGGTCCTGGGGACAGCCTCCCATCCCATCAACGACGATCCCATTAATCAGAACATCGACTGCGACGGTCGAGGATCCGCCAACTTTAGTAGCTACCACTTTGGTGGAGCCAATTTCGTTTTCGCTGACGGTTCCGTTCACTTCGTTTCGCAGCACATTGATTCTCGGCCGCGAGGCACATTCCACAAGCTTGCTCAGCGAGATGATGGAGGCCACGTTGGTGAGTTTTGAAACGGATTCCAGAGGCACTAAATGGACGATCGCTTGGTTGCTCCTCTGCGCATCAGCTGGATGCAACGCAGGTACGGAACGTACTCCGGGGGACGACGTCCATGGATACCATGGTGGCCACACGTTCAAGATGCCAGCTGGTGCGAATTTGCAACTGGAATTAACGCTTGATGAGAAAAGGCGTCGGTTGGTCATCTATGGACAAGATTCGGACAGTCATCAACCGATTGCGTTGGAGGTCGATACGCTTCGGGCTCGGTTCGAGTCCGACGGGTTTGATTTTGAAACAGCATTCTCAGCAGATCCACGGTCAAGTGATACGAAGGGACAGTCGTCGCGGTTTGCACTTAGCCTAGATAGCCTTCCTCAACAGTTATTGGCCGCCAATCGATTTGTCCTAACCGTTTGGTATCCATCTCAAGGCGAGACAATTAGCGTGTCTATCGTTCACAGAAACGATCACTCACACACCTACCGTCACGATTGAATCAACGCCATATGAAGAGTCTGCCCTTCGAGCACTCTTTGTCTGCCACCGAAGGGCAACCTGCACTAGCTCAGAACTTCATTCACGACTCGTCCATGAACGTCGGTGAGTCGGAATTCGCGGCCGGCGTATTGATAAGTCAATCGTGTGTGGTCCAGTCCCAAGATGTGCAGCAACGTCGCGTGCAAGTCGTGCAAATGGACGCGTCCTTGGACGGCCTCATATCCGAGTTCGTCGGTGGCGCCGTGTTGGAATCCTCCTCGCACGCCGCCGCCAGCCAGGAACATCGTGTAGCCCTTGGCGTTGTGGTCACGCCCGTCCAAATTGGCTTTGTTGGTGTCGGGAGTGCGGCCAAATTCACCTCCCCACAAGACGAGCGTTTCATCCAACAGGCCACGTTGCTTGAGATCGGCGATCAACGCGCCCATGGGCTGGTCGGTGGCCGCCGCGCGAGCTTCGTGTCCACTCTTGAGCTTATTGTGTTGGTCCCAGAATTCATCGCACACTTCCACGTGCCGCACGCCAGCCTCGATCATTCTCCGAGCCAGCAGACACTGGCGGCCAAAACTGTCGCTACGTTTGCCTTCACCAATGCCATAGCTGTCCAAAGTCGCTTGTGTCTCATCGGTGAGATCCATGACTTTCGGTAAATCGGATTGCATGCGGAACGCAAGTTCATACGACTTGATGACGCCTTCGATGTGCGCATCCTGTGGGTCCAGTTGAGCGGCTTGGCGATTCAGCGCCTGGATCAGGTCCAACTGTCGCCGCTGTTGAGGCAGATCCAAACGTGGATTGCGAATGTTGCCGATTTCCGCATCCCGCACGTTGATTTTGACATTTCCAATCGCCGTGCCTTGGTACTTGGCTGGCAAGAACGCGTTGCCGTAGTTGGCCGCTCCGCCGTTGATGCTGGGTGGGCACAAGCTGATGAATCCGGGTAGATTTTGATTCTCAGTGCCCAGTCCATACAAGATCCAAGCGCCCAACGAAGGTCGCGAGAATACGAAATTACCGGTGTGCAGATGCAACATCGCCGGTGTGTGATTCGAGATATCGGTGTGCATGCCGGACAGCACGCACAGTTCATCGGCTTGGCGGGCCAGATGCGGCAACAATTCCGAAACCCATAACCCACTCTCGCCACGCTGCCGCCATTTCCAGTGTGAGCCCGTCAGCGTGCGGCTTTTGGAACGACCCTTCTGTCCTGCCCGGCGATCCAACTCCGGCTTTCGCTCGAAGGTCTCCATGTGCGATGGGCCGCCGCGCATGTGGCAGAAGATCAGATGCTTGGCCCGCGGGCGATGATGAGACGCACGGGGATCGAGTATGCCTGTCTCGCGCGCTTGGGCAGATCGAAGAAGATCAGCCAAAGCCAGAGAACCGATGCCGCATGTGGCTGCCTGGAGCAGCTGGCGTCGGTTGAACCCGCTCCAGCGGTCACCGGACGAGGCCGTAGCCGTTACTTTAGGCTCACGTTGTTTGGGCAGCGCAGTTTGGAGATTCACGTTTGTTCCTCATGCGTTGAAACAATGTTGTGCGCGGACTCAGGGCTGCACACGAAACTCGGCAGTCGCAAACAACGATTGGCAGACCGATGTCCAGGCCGCTTGCAGCCTGTGGTGATTCGGCTGAGCCGTTGGCTCCAGGCTGTGATCCAAAAACGCGGCAATTCGTTGGACTTCTGGCTTGGCCGCGGGGCGACTCAGTATTCTCCGAAATGCTGCCTGTATCCGCTCCTGCCGATCGCCACCCTCTGCGAACAAAGCGCTGGCTGCCTGCTCAGCCTGTCGGATGACTAACGGGCTGTTCATAAAGAACAGCGATTGCGCGGGTACATTGGTGGCATCGCGCTGCGACCGTGGATTGGATGGGTCGGGATAGTCAAACAACCGCAATGACTCTGGCAGTAGACCTCGGATGATCGGCAGGTAGACGCCGCGATACGGGAACACTTCGTCCAAGGGCTTCGTATTCAAGTTCCGTCCTACTTCGCCTTCGCCAATCTGGGCGACCGTCGAACCAAAATCGGGGCGACGCAGCAACAACTCGTCACCGGCCATCAAAAGCGCGTCATGCAGCACTTCGGCTTCCAGTCGCCGACGCTGGCCACGCCAATACAGTTGCCCCGCCGGGTCGATCTGGAAACTGTGCTCATTGTGGTCGGTCGACAATCGGTACGTCCGTGATAACACGATGTCACGTACCAAGCGTTTCGTGGACCAGTCGTTCTGCATGAAACGTTGAGCCAAATAGTCCAACAGTTCAGGGTGTGTGGGCGCGGTGCCATTGACGCCAAAGTTATCGATGGTGGGCACCAGGCCGCGACCCGTTAAATGGAACCAAATGCGGTTGACGGCGACACGGGCGGTCAGCGGGTTGTCAGTTGCCGTCAGCCAGGCGGCCAGTTGTAGCCGACCACTTTGCCGATCGTCGATAGGAGGCAGCTGAGCTGCCTCCAGCACCTGCTGCTGATCGATGGGAATGCAGGTGAGAAATCCCCGAGGAGCTATCTCGCCCAGTTGGTTCTTTTCTCCGCGCACGCGGACTTTCGCGTCACTGGCAGTTTTGCTTTCGCGAACACCAACCGCGAATTCCAGCGATCCCAGCTCGGATTGCTTTTCGCGCAACTCGACCAGCTCGCTATCCAGCTGTTGCATACTGGCGGACGCCTCGCGAAACTTCGAGACTTGCTCCAGCAACGACTGGTCGTCGGCCGACAGTACGGTCTCTTCAGTTGCATCCGATTTTTCGTTCAATTCGGCACTTCGCTGTTGCCAGTCCTTGGGCAATTTCCGTTTCAATGCCTGAACTTGTTTGGCGCTTTTGCCGCGCTTTTGCTGGGCCTGCGAAATGCGTTTGTCCAGCTTCGCGAACTCGATCAGCAACTGATCGTCGGCCAGCGGCAAGTATTCCTTGGCCATGTCGCTGGTGTTTTTGGGCCGTTTGGTTCCGCCGCCATACCGCGTTTCCGTGCTTAGAAAAATGCCGGCCAGCGAGTAATAATCCTGTGTTGGTATAGGGTCGAATTTGTGATCATGACAGCGGGCACAACTGACCGTCAGACCCAGCACGGACTTGCCCAAGACATCGATCTGGTCGTCCGCGATGTCCAACGGGAGATTTCCTCCATTGAGAGACTTCTGACCCACGGCCAAGAATCCCGTGGCAATCTGTTGTCTCCGCCGCTCTTCTGGCGAATCGGCGGGCATCAAATCTCCGGCGATCTGTTCGGTCACGAATTGGGCGTAGGACATGTCCGCGTTGTAGGCGTCGATGACGTAATTGCGGTATTTCCACGCTGTCGTCATCAGTACATCTCGGCTGCTGCCTGCCGATTCAGCGTAGCGGGCAACGTCCAACCAATGCCGCGCCCAACGTTCTCCAAACTGTGGTGAGTCGATCAACTCGTCCACGATGCGTTCCCAAGACTCCAGCGAATCGTCGCGCAACATACGTTCCAGGTGCGCGGGTCGCGGAGGCAGTCCGACTAAATCGACGGACAGTCGCCGCAGTAGCGCGACGGAATCTGCCACGGGATTGGATTCGAGACCGGCGTCTTCCAGACGCGCGATTACGAAACGATCGATGGGTGATAGAGGCCAATCGGCGTCGATCCAGTTAGGATTCTCAAGTTCCGGAGGCGTTACGGAAGCAAGGGGTTGTAATGACCATAGTGGCCGGGCAGCGGTAGCCGAATCTGGCTTCGGGTCTGGCCTGGGTTGCGTCCTGGGGTCGGGAGCCCCCGATGCGACCCAGCGCCTAAAGTCGGCGATGATGTGCTCCGGCAACTTGCGGTCAGGAGGCATCTCCAGCGAGCCGTATTCAAGGGCGTCGATCAACAGACTCTGGCCGGGTTTCTCAGGGACTACAGCCGGCCCCAAGTCTCCGCCTTCTAACCATCCAGTGCGGGAATCGAGTCGCAAATTGCCGCCCACGTCGTCGGCACCTGCAGCATGGCACTCGTAGCAGTGCGCCACCAACACTGGACGAATGCGTTTCTCAAAGAATTCAATGTCGGCCGTTGTTTTCGACGAGCTGCGGCGTTCTTCTTGCGCGCGGCCCGTGGCGATTGGCCAGAACAAGATAACCAGAGCGAGCAACAAGATTCGGCGCATGGTGAGCGTCAGAACAACAGACGGAAAGGCGGGGAAGAGCAGGGGAGTTTGCAGTGGTCTATTGTAGCCTCGTCCATCGCCGAACAGCAAATCCAGCTCGTAAGACGCAATTCCCTGAAAACGTGCCGCTCAGCAACTGTTGATAGGGTAGAAGCGCTGACTCCATCTGCGGAAAGCACTGTTTAGCAGTCAGCCGTAGGCGACCAGATTCATGGACCAAGTACGCCTGCGGCTAACTGCGAAACAAGATGTCGTCGCGTTTCCGCCTGAACGCTATTTGCTGCAAACGTCACTGGCGAGTGCGCAGAATTCTACGATATTGCGGCCGTTTCATGAGTCGACCCGCGTGTGACCAAGAAAGGCTTCGAAGGAACGATCGTCCAAGCCGGCATCGGCGAGTGTTGCAAACAACAATACCGTGGATCGAGCTGAACGCAGCTGATGCTGGACACGATGCAAGTGCTGGCATCGATTCTCGCGGTGCATTGATCTCCACACAGCGGCTTCGATGATGGGCCACTGAGGCCCCAAGGCCCGTTGAAATTCCAGCTCAGAAGTCTGGTGCGCGAGCGTGGGCATGGCATGCATGATCAACTGATAACCGTGGCGCAGTGGAGCGACGGCACTACCCAGTAACATGCTGCTGCCCACCAGGCTGGACGAGCGAACGACGGCGCTGGATTCGATTCGATGAGCGGTACACAGCAGTACGTGCGCTAACGCCAGATCATGCAATGGCACTTGGCCTTGCTTAGCGGTGCGAAATCTCGGTTCAAGCAGACGCTCGACAACGCGCGGTAACTGTTCATGTTGCAACAGATGCGCGAGCAGCTCGTCGGAACGCTCGCCGCGTACACGGTTTGTCATCGACAATTTGACGGAATGACCATAGATGGCCGCCAAGCTGGCATGAATGTTCCGCGACAATCCAGTCAGATAGTACTGCCAAAGTTCGCGCTGGTCTGGCAACTTTGATTCTGGCAGCATCAATCATGATATCCGGCATGCAACGTGCGAGTCGCACGGACAAATGGCCAGCGTTATCAAAGATGGTGGCGGCTCACCATCGTT
The DNA here is from genome assembly GCA_028289675.1 of Pirellulaceae bacterium. GTDB lineage: Bacteria > Planctomycetota > Planctomycetia > Pirellulales > Pirellulaceae > Aureliella. The sequence goes on along the minus strand of JANQOL010000461.1, from coordinate 6,344 downwards.
GAAAGCAGGCAACACCAAAAGCAAAAGGCTTTGGATGGGACTCACAGGCCAATATAAATAATTTGCAAATGATTGGCAACACAATTTCTGGCAGCTAGAATGGCGACCAGTAAAGGAGAAAACGGATGTTCATGCGGCGTTGTATGCTGGTCGCCGGATTGACCGCTGGTGCCCTGGTTGGCTGGTACGCCAGCGCCTCGTGGGTTTGTTTTGGCGACTTGCGCGGCGTCTGGCCAAGCCTGCGGGGCCAGTCCCTGTTGATTACCAACACCCTGGCCCATCCCGTCGATGACGAATGGTGGCAAGTTGATTTTGAGCTGCGGAATCTGTCCTTGTCGCCGGTACAAATCGACGGTCTGACCTCCGATGGCAACTTGAGCGTTGCCTCGCGGCTGCCAATTGCACTGCAGCCCTGGTCATCGCGCCGCATCGCCTGTGCAGTGCGGCTGACTGATCCGAAGACCGCTATTTATGTGCAAGTACTGGCCGACCAGATACCGAGCGGTCCCAGTCGGCGGCAACCCAGCGACCAGCCGGCGCGAGATTCGCGCCAGCGGTCAACAAGACGTTTGAGCGAGACGGTCAGAATCTCCCCGCCAAGCCGATGACCTGCCAAGCCGATGACCCGCCAAGTCCATGACCTGTCAAGTCCACGAACAGAACACGAGTGCCAGCCCACGGACACATAACAGCACCGTTTTCGATTCACCAGGCGGGGCGCATCAAGTGTGTAACTGCTACGCGTTCAGTTTGACCTTGGGCGAATCGGCAACGTTGACCCAGACGTGCACATGAGGTGCGCCGCGGAAGTGCCATACGAATGCCGGCCCCTCCAGCCGCCAGTTGTCCCACACCCGATCCTTGCCTAGATCGCGATCGGTGAAGAATGACAGGTGGCAAGCATCCAGACCGCCTTGCGTCTTGAGACATTGCAGCGCCTCTTCACGGTCCGACTGCCGAAACGGCTCGACCAGCTTTTCCAACGTCTTTTGCATTTGCTCGCGCTGGTCCGACGACAACTCAGTAATTGGGATACCAGTCAGCTTGCCTTTGGCGCCGGCAAAGCCGACTTGGCTTTCGCGCGGCGAACGCGCCACTTCGGCGGCCTTCCGTTGCTTGCCGTCCAGCATTTGATAAACCTTGTTCGCCTCCACGGCTTGTTGCCAGAAGACGTTGCCGCGGTGATCGGCCTCTTCATCGCCGCCGGTGGGGGCGTGACCGTAAAAAATGGGACCGCCAAAGGCTACGTTCTCGGCTGAATTACCGTCGCATCGCAGCGTCATGTGCCGGCCGGTCAGTACGAACTCAAATTTGCCTTCGCCGGGTTGTCCGAAAATGGCCACGCTCTGCTCGATGCCGAACCCGCCACAATCGTCTTCCAGTTGCTTGTCGAAATTGGCATGCCATTCGGGCGCCACAATACCTTCGAAGATCTGGCGGATTAGATGCTGTTGGTCCGCCGTATAAAAGTCACCGTCAACTTCTTGGTCGTTGATTTGCCAGTTGGCCGACACGCGCGTTCTCAATAGCCCGCGTTTTTTGTCACGGTGATTCCAGTCGTAACAGACCTTGGAGCGCTGTTCTGGCTTGAGGGATTCATAGAGCACTTTGACCAACGATTCGGCGGAGTCTTGCGAACTGGCATGAGTAACTGCGGGCAGGCACGACGCGCCGGCGACCGCGACCGCCGATTGCTGGAGAAAGGTCCGCCGGGAACGCGGCAATTGCTTCGTTTGAGACGATGGGGTCATGGTTCAACTCCGCTGAATCTTTGTAAGGTGGAGAATGCAAAGGCAGGTTGCCGCGGCGGATCAGCGCTGGACCGAGTCAAAATCCACGCGACGCCGACCACGCACGCCTAGTTGACGTGGGCCCTGATAGCCTATCATGGCAGTGCTTATCAGGTCAAAAGTTCCTGCAGCTCTCTTCTCAATTTCTCTGTAGCGCCCGCCATGCATGACGAGACCGTTATCTCCCAGGTCCGTGACTGGCTGGACTCGCGCCGCAACCACATGGTGGCGGACCTAACCGAGCTGTGCAATCAGAATTCCGGTTCCCAAAACTTAGCAGGTTTGCGGAGCGTGGCGGATTGGTTGGTGGATTGGATGGCCTTACCGGCGCAAGTACAACGGATTCCGCTGTCCGACCGAAGGGTTGTCACGGACCAAGGGCAATTGGAGAGCAGACCGTCGGCGGATCTGCTGCGATGGGACTATCGACCGGACGCGAACCGTCGCGTGCTGCTGGCGATCCACTACGACACCGTGTTTGGACCCGACAGTGATTTTCAATCATGCACTTCGGTAGCCGAGGATCGCTTGCGCGGTCCTGGTGTTGCCGATGCCAAAGGCGGCATTGTCGTGCTGCGGGCGGCGCTGCAGGCATTGACGGAGTTGGATCTGCTAGGGGATTTGGGCTGGTCTGTGATCCTGAATCCAGACGAAGAGCTGGGGTCGCCCAGTTCGACCGAAGCTTTGCAAACAGCGGCTGAAGAGTTTCAGTTTGGCCTGCTGTTCGAACCGGCCTTGCCGACTGGTGAACTGGTATCGGTACGCAAGGGGTCGGGTAATTTCGATGTCGTTGTGCGAGGCAAGTCCGCGCACGCTGGCCGTCACTTCGAAGATGGCCGCAACGCGGTCGCGGCGCTGTCCAAGTTGCTAACGCAGTTGGACGGACTGAACGGCAAGCGGGATGGAGCCACCATCAACGTGGGATTTGTGCACGGCGGTGGGCCCGTGAACGTGGTGCCCGATTTGGCTGTGGGACGCTTCAACGTGCGTGTGCCCGATGCCAGCAGCATGGATTGGTTCGAAGACGCTTTGACCCAGCGAATTCAACAAGCCAATCTGGAGCCTGGGTTTCAAGTCGAAACCTGGGGCGGCATTAACTCGCCACCGAAGACCATGAATCCGGGCCTGCAACGTCTGATGGAAGCCGTCGACAGCGCCACGCGCGGGTGCGGCCAGGAGCCCGTCCGCTGGAGACAAACAGGTGGCGTGTGTGATGGCAATAAACTGGCGGCGGCAGGCCTAACAAACATTGATACGATGGGACCCATCGGCGACGGTCTCCACAGCGACCAGGAATGGGTCCAGATCAGTTCCTTGACGACCAAAGCGTTAGTTGTCGTCGGATTGCTACGGTCATTCGCGTCCGGGCAGTTTGCGGCTGATTCGTTTCGCGCTTCAGCCGGGCCGTGTCGCGATTGAACTGAACACATCAAAGTAAATGCCATGTCCTCAACGCCTTCTTCACCCGACGCTTCATCTCCGAACAATCAGCTGCTGGCGGATCGATTTCGCGCGGACCCGCGCGTCCAACAAGCAGAGCAACTGTTGCTGGACGCTTTGGCCGACGCTCAACGCGGTTTGGCCGGGCCGCGTGCTCCAGCTCCGCAGCTGGCCGAGCACGCGCAGCAACTACTCGATCGATTGGCCAGTGCCCGAGGCGGAGCCACCTACTTTCCATACCTGGCCAGCGGACTTGGCCAGGGCCCGTGGGTGGAGTTGGTCGACGGAAGCGTCAAATTGGACTTTATCACCGGCATCGGAGTGCACGGGTTAGGGCACAGTCATCCGCGGCTGCTGTCGGCAGGCGTGCAAGCCGCCCTGGAAGACACGGTCATGCAGGGCAATCTGCAGCAGCACCGCGCGTCGGTGGACATGTGCGAGCGGCTGGTTCGTCTGGCCGGACGTCAAGGCGCGGCTTTGGAGCATTGCCTGCTGTCAACCAGCGGGGCCATGGCCAACGAAAACGCGCTCAAGATCGCCTTTCACCATCGGGCGCCGGCCGATCGCGTGATTGCCTTGGACAATTGCTTCGCCGGACGGACACTGGCTACCGCGCAATTGACCGATCGTCCCCAATATCGGACGGGTCTGCCTACGGCCATGACCGTGGATTACATTCCGCCGGAAGATCGCGAGCACTCGCCCGAGTCGCAAGCCCGCTCGCTGGCCGCTTTTGACAAACTGCTGCGCCGGCACCCGGGTAAGTACGCGGCCATCTGGTTGGAATTGGTGGCCGGTGAAGGTGGCTACTATCCTGGTTCCCGCCAGTACTTCGAGCAGTTGATCGCTCGCGCGCGCCAAGACGATGTGCTGATCATCTTTGACGAAGTCCAGACTTTTGGGCGCTTGAGCCAGGCATTCGCCTTCCAGCATTTCGGCCTCGATGAACACGCAGACATCGTCACCATCGGCAAGATCACTCAGTTGTGCGCGACCTTGTACCGTAGCCGGCTTAAACCGCAAGGACCTTTGCTCAGTCAAACGTTTACGGCCGCCAGCAGTTCTATTGCCGCTTCGCTGGCCGTGCTAGATGAACTGGAAGCCCAAGGGTGTTTCGGCCAGCAAGGCCGGAATATGCGGTTGCACGACTATTTCGCGAGCCGCATGCTAGAGCTAGCCGAAGAGTATCCCGGAAAGATCAGTGGTCCGCACGGTTGCGGCATGATGGTAGCGTTCACGCCAGGTGATGGATCTGCAGAAGTTGCCAAGACGATGGTGCACGCTCTGTACCAAGCCGGATTGATGAGCTTCATTGCTGGCGGCAATCCCGCTCGGATTCGTTTCCTGCCACCACCGGCGGTGACCGAACAAGAACACATTGACGCCGCCATCGACATCATGCGCGAAGTGTTGAGTTTATGAGCCGCGAGGCGCTCGCAGTGGTGGGACTCAGATATCGATCGGCCGCTAGCGTGAAAAATGACAGTGAGCAAATCAGCCGCCACGCGATAGCGTGCGGTTCAAACCGCTTTAGCAGCAAGCAAATGAATGCCAAATCGAAGCGCCGGCGAGCGCGTCTCAACGCGACTTGTGCATTCGCTGACGCTTCGGATTGATAAAGATGGGAACGTGGCTCGATGAAGACTCAAAGTGGCGCAGTCCAGCTGGCGTAAGTCGTGCGTCGAAGTCGTTAGTTCAAAGAAAAACTCAACAAAACCTGGCAAACCCGCGGCTGGTTTGACAGGTACCAGAGGAGCTTGATTTGGAAATTGTGCGAGCAGTGCAGTTGGACGACCTCGATCAGTTGTGGGACTTGATCGCCAAGGCAACCTATGGGCTGACCACACTACAGATCACCAAAGAGCAGCTGAGCGAGCGCGTCGAGCTGTCCAATTTCGCGTTCTCGCGCAAGACCGAGAAGCCTACCGGCGAACCGTATGTCTTGGTGATGGAAGATACCCGGCTGGGGACCTTGGTCGGGTTGTCGTGCATCTTCAGTAAGACCGGCGGCTACGAACCGTTCTACAGCTATCGCCGCGTCACCGAAACCAACTACTGTGAATTGCTGGATCGGACGCAAGAGATCGAATACTTGCACCTAGAGAAAATCCACGATGGTCCCACCGAAATCGGCAGTTTGTTTTTGTCCCCGGACTATCGGGGCCAAGGTCGAGGGCGTTTGCTGAGTCTATCTCGTTTTGCGTTCATGGCCGCCCACCCCAACCGGTTCGCGGACTCTGTCATCGCGGAGATGCGAGGTGTCATGTCCGACGACGGCGACTGTCCGTTTTGGGAAGCCATCGGTCGTCATTTTTTCAATATGGATTTTCCGCAAGCGGATAGCCTGTCGACGATCAACAAACGGTTCATTGAGAATTTTATGCCCAGGCACCCCATCTATGTCAGCATGCTGCCGGAATCGGCTCAGGCCATCTTGGGGGACGTGCATCCCAACACTCGGCCCGCGCTGGCCATGTTGAAAGCCGAAGGCTTCTCCAAAATCAACTTGATCGACATTTTTGACGGTGGCCCCGTGGTCGAATGTGCCCGCGATGAAATCGACGCCGTGCGTCGCACCCAGACTTGGGAAGTTGCCGAGATTGTGGCGGACGCCGAAGGTGAATCACAGATACTCACTTCGGCAACGGACGGTTTCCGCGCGATGATTGGCGTCGCGGCCGCCACGGATCGAGGTCTGAAGATCAGCCAAATCGCAGCTGCCACATTGAAAGTCAAGGTCGGTGATCGGGTGCAATCGCTCAGTCTGTACCCTGTCCCGGCCGCGGCCAACGAGGGATGATATTGCCGGTTGCACCGTTCCAATCTTCTTGCACTGTTTCAGTCTTCAAAGTCGGCCGGCTTCCAGCCCCCAATACTTCGATGTAATCCATGGCGCGCGGTGACACGTGCGCGACTTACAAAGGTAGCCACATGCACGATGGCAAAAACTTAATCGCGGGCCAGTGGCTAGTTGGCGAGGGCCAAGAAGGACAACGGTTGTCCCCCAGTGACCAGTCGGTGGTCTGGCAAGGTCGCTGGGCAAGTCCCGATCAAATGCGAGCTGCCGTCCAAGCCGCCCACGCAGCGTTTCCGACCTGGTCGGAGACCTCGCTG
>JANQOL010000457.1 GCA_028289675.1 Pirellulaceae bacterium | reverse complement strand
ACGCCACCCGACGCGTGGGCCACTAAACAGTTCAAAGGCGGATTGGCGCCGAACAGTAGATTCTGCAAATCTCGCTCGCATGTCGGAACATAGTCCGCTTTCTCATAGGCGGCGTGCTCTTCGCACAAACGCACTATGTCCGACATGTCGGCGAGGTCAGCCCAGCGAATTTCAGTGTCAGGTCGCATGCGAGATTCGTTCAAGGTCACGAGCGGGTAAGCCGCTCCATAGCGAGTGTTGCCAATGGCCTTACTATCTCTCATATTGGTTTGTAGAAAAGATCCAATATCGATATTTTTGACCAGTCCAATTTTGGGGTGTTTGGCGTCGCTTCGCAGCGGAGACAGGACAAGATGAGATCACGTCAGTCGGTGGCCGAGCTGGGCTTTCTGAGATTGGATGGCCGAAAAAAGCAGCCGCTGGTCAAGCAGTTATACGAGTCCATTCGTCGGGCCATTCTGCAGGGAACGTTGAAACCTAGTTGTCGCCTGCCTTCCTCTCGCGACTTGGTGGAACAGTTGTCCGTATCCCGCACGACTGTCGTTGCCGCCCTCGATCGTTTGGTCGCCGAAGGCTATCTGCAGAGTGCCCAGGGTCGCGGCACGTTTGTCAGCCGCGATTTGCCCGAAGAGGGCCCTTTTGCGGAGACCACCTCGGGGAGCGAACGTCCCAGGACAGCCGACTTGACCATCGATGCTGCTGAGCTGAGTCCATTTGGGCAGCAATTGGAGTTGGAGGAGCGAATGGTCGCCGACCGGGGTACCCCCAAACCGTTTTGTCCAGGAGAGCCAGCTTTGGACGCTTTCCCGACTGATGTTTGGTCACGCATCGTGCGCAAAGTGTGGAAGACGGTTTCTCCGGCGGACCTGTCGTACGGCGAGGCGGGCGGACAATTGGGCTTGCGCAGAGCGGTGGCCGATTATCTCCGAACGCATCGCGGTGTTGAATGTGACACGCGCCAGGTGATGATCGTCAATGGCACCCAGCAAGCCTTGGATGTCGTGACACGTGTCGTGCTGAAACCGGGCGATCAAGTCCTGTTCGAAAACCCGGGCTACACGAGTGCCCGCCAAACGTTCGCGAAGCAGGGTGCGCAGATCGTTCCGATGACGATTGACGCTGGTGGTGCCAAACTGGACACGAGTGTCCGCCAGGCGTGCAAGGCACGGCTGGTGTACGTCACTCCCTCCCATCAGTATCCACTGGGAGTGACGATGCCCATCGAGCGGCGGTTGGAGATCCTGAATTGGGCCGCCCGGTCGTCTGGCTGGATTCTAGAAGACGACTACGACAGCGAGTATCGCTACGGTCAGGCCCCTGTGCCGTGCTTACAAGGACTCGATCGAGCGCATCGCACGTTCTATGTGGGGAGCTTCAGCAAGGTGATCTTCCCGGCGCTAGGGCTGGGATACTTGATCGTGCCGCCTGGTTTGACGGCCGCCTTCGAGCAGGCCCTGCGAATCGTCTCGCGCCCGGCCTCCCAGATCGATCAACTAGTGTTGATGGAGTTTATTCGAGACGGACACTTTGGACGTCACTTGCGTCGTATGCGCAAGACGCACGGACTGCGTCGCCGAGTGTTCGTGGAAGAGCTCTCTGAACGACTTGGCAAGCGACTTCAGATTATCGGTAGCCAAGCCGGACTACATTGCACCGCGTTGTTGAAATCCAAGAAAACCGACATACGTGCCGAGCAGGAGCTGGCAGCAGCCGGCATCCTGGTGCGTTCATTGTCAGCTTACTACTGTTCGTCGACTCCGCGGGCTAAACGTCAAAAGGGCTTGGTGTTTGGTTTCGCCTGTGCTACGCCCGCCCAGATTCGACGCGGCTTGGCCAAGGTGGCGGAAGTTCTCTAAAGCGAGCCATACGGACACTGCTGGTTGACTGTATTGTATTACTACATATAATACAATCGTTACTTGGTAGGAGTTCGTCATGCAAATCAACGTGTCCGTTCATTCGGGGACACCCATCTACGAGCAGATTTGCCGCCAAATACGGTCGCTGGTGGGGAGTCATCGACTACGGGCTGGGGACGAGTTGCCTTCGATTCGCGCTTTGGCCAATCAGTTGGTCGTCAATCCAAACACGGTCGCGCGCGCTTATCGTGAGTTGGAGGTGGCGGGAGTTGTGGTCAAACGCGGCACTGCCGGAACGTTTGTAGCCGATCAGGCTTCGGCGCAATCGGCGCGGCAAAGGGCCGAGTCGCTCCGCCAGCAAGTCGACGCGGTTTTGAGATCGGCCAGCGAACTGGGGTTCACCACCCAAGACGTGCTGAACATGATCCAAGAGCGAGACCAATCACTCGTTGACACGCCGGAGTCGTCGACATGAAACCCATCGGCACATCGAGCGATCATGTGGTAGAGATTCGGGGCCTCAGCCGACGCTTCGGTCGGCAATTGGCGCTGGACAACGTCAGTCTGGATGTACCGCGCGGGTCTGTGTTTGGCGTGGTGGGTGAGAATGGCGCGGGAAAAACCACCCTGTTGCGACATCTGTTGGGAAACTTGCAGGCTCAGACAGGTAGCGTCCGTGTGA
>JANQOL010000448.1 GCA_028289675.1 Pirellulaceae bacterium | reverse complement strand
GTCCCCGGAAATCACGATGTTCAGGACGTCGAAGACGCCTACGAATACAAGCGAACGAAGCCGGATGGCCTGCCTGTTCATCACATTTACAAAGAAGGCCGTGGCTGGCTCGTCCGGAATGAAAAGGAGCATCGTAAGCAGCTCGAACCGTTCTCGAAGAAGCTTCACAAACCTTTGTTCGGCCGGGTCTATCCACTCGATCCGAAGAAGCAGGGATTCGTGAAAACGATGCCGGAACTCGGACTGCAGTTTCTGCTTTTGAATTCAGCTTGGGAGTTGGATGAGTTCGCCCGGGACAACGCGAATATTCTGCCGCAAGCGCTCGCATCCGCGCTGAAAGAAGCCGACGAGGAGTTAGCATCTGCTGGCGGAGATTTGCTGAGGATCGGCGTCTGGCATCACGCGCTGGAGACGGATCCCGACGGAGATCGACTGAAGAACCCGGCGGTCGTCCGCGAACAGTTACAAAAGAGCGGATTCAAGCTCGGCCTGCACGGCGATGTCCATCAACTGGAGCGGCGATGGATCGGGTATTGGAATGCGGAGACCAGCCTGCACATTGTCGGCGCAGGCAGCTTCAGCTCGCCAGACTCGGGCATGGCGCACGCGACGCCGCGGCTTTATAATCTGTTACTCTTCAAGAATGACGGTAGCGCGATGCGCGTTCATACGCGTGCCCAGGAGACGGTCGATGGCGGATGGGATGCGTGGGCAAAGTGGCCGGGGCGGGATTCGGACGGCAAATACGGCTACTTCGACATCAGTTTCGAGTAAGGACGAATCCCTCGAAGTGTTGTGCGATGGGGGATGCTCGTCGAATTCCACTTGAACATTTCGATCTCAGGCAATCGTCGTAACCTCTTGGGGCGAACGGCATCTAGTTCCACAAAACACCGGTTCGGATTCAGGCCGCCTCGGGGAACCCAACAGGACCAGAATCTGTCAATCATTTGGCCTCAAACTTCTCGACCGAAGCGCGTTAGCTAGGTGCAGAACTCCGCGAGGTTGGACAATCAAACTCATTTACCTCTGCAGCAGGTCCGCTGAGGTGGGGAACACCGAAGCAAGTTGGCGTTCTTTCTCGACAACCGATGTCGATGCAACTTCGGCAAGTTTAAGCGGGACGCAATTCGCATCGGTGTATCTTCAGGGAGTTGACGAGGCGGTTCTAAATCACTTTGCCGCTAGAAGAACGGAATGAAACACGAATAAAACCGGTACAACTTGACTGAAAGGAACCCAAAAACCGCTAATATGTGTTGGCGGAAGCGCCTTTTCTGGCCGGAAAACAGGCCATCAATAGGCGACAAGCTCTTCGTTAGCTTTTTAAGACTTTGGTTTCCATGAATCGTCGAAAACCTGTTCGCAAACAGCCGTCGCAGGGGCCCAATCGCCGTCAACTACTCCGCAAGGAACTTGCCAAGTCTGTTTCGATTCAGAGGTCTGAATCATCAAGTCCTTTAAGTATAGACGCGTTTCGGCCCGAAGCAGATGATGACTGCATATGTGGATCAGGAATCAGGTTCAAAGATTGTTGCTCAAGCAAACTGCACGAAGGGCCTTTCGCGGGCGAACGCAGACTGATCGACCAGGAACAATTCGATGAAGCATTAACTGCGTGCAGGCTGCACCTAAGCTGGTATGTGCTCGCCCATCAGGCTCATACCGTTCCGCTATTGAATGCAGGTGATCCCCAAGGAGCTCAGTTGCTCTCTGTCGATATCGACGCTCTGGATGAAATCCTGGGACTCCTTCATTTCTTATACCGTAAGACCGATCAGGTCGACCAGTTCGGTCCTGTGCTTGAAGAGCTTCATAGCGCAATCCATGACAGCAGATGGGCAAACAGAATTGCGCTGCGTGAGGCGAATTGGTGGAGCATAGATAGGAATGACAATTCAAACGCGGCGAAGAGTTTACGTCGAGTTGATGTTTTTAATTGTTCAGACGCTGAGGTCCTTGCGGGATATTTCTCCCAGCACTCCAAAGGCATGACCTTCAAGGAACGCGTGGAGTTCATCAAGCGGATTATCGACTGTGCCAGCGATCAGGAATTAATTCTCCAGTACCGAGGGGTGCTGGCAATCAGCTATCTGCTTGTCTCCGATCGAGAGACTGCGTCGCGACTGTTTAGAAGTGCCATAGAAAGCTATCGCTTAAGTTCTGCTGAAGACAAGTCGATGTTTGGAGACCATTTGCTTGCACAGTCATTGTTTTTGCTCGGTTCCCTCGAAGCGGACAAAGATTTGATAAAGGACGCCGAATCGTGCTTCCAAACTTTCGTCAACGCAGAGAACGAGATTCCGCTTACGGACTTCGCAAAAAGCGACTACCGTATGATGGTCGGGCGTTGCCGCGCATTGATGGAAGAGCCGGAAACAGCAATTGGTGCTTATGATGAAAGCCTAGGTATTTGCGTGTTACCACTAACTCAGATCTACAAATCGGAGGCGCTCATCAATATTGGTCAGCCTGATACCGCGAGAGACCTGCTCACGGAGGTTGATAAGGCGTCGGCTCCAGTCGAAAATTTGCACGACTATGCAGTTGCTTGGACGTTATTGGCTGCGACGACGCAGAATCAAGCAGACATTGAAACAGCTAAGTCTGAGCTAAAGAGTCTTGAAACTCTGGAACCATATTTTGCTCAGCAGAGAGACCACTGGCTAATCCAGCTTCTTGAAACAGTACCGAACGCCAAGTCCGGCACACTTACTAACATCATTCGGTCGATCAACCGCTACATAATACTTAATCCAAATTTCTTCGGCTTGGGCGTTAACTTGAACAGCCTACTGACCGATCTCGAACACAAGTTAGACGGGCCAAAAGTACGCTAAACTCAAGCTGTGCACCGTGATCCGGGACTACGAGGTAGGCTGCCAACGCCGAGCGTTATTCGAGATCAAGGACGAACCGCCCTGAGTCACTAACTCCACCCGTTATGAAGGGACACCGACGCGACTTCGTTGACTCGCAATGAAACAGAGGTTGGACAACTCGCCGGCACGAAGAATTCGGCGATTCTTGCAGCGGTGGTCGCGACCTCAGAAGCCAGCATCCTCAGACGCTGAAGTGTGTTCGACCAACGGCAATCCGCCGAAAACCCTGGCTGCCGAAATCGATGCAACCAGCGTGCTGAAATCAATGTGGATTAGGTTCGCGCAAGGCGGAGCGCATACCCATGGAACCTCGCGCCCGCGGCTGGCATATGACAGACGTGCAAGGCACAGGGAATGTGCAACGGACACTACGACAACCCGAATCCGTCTGAGCGGTATTTCGGCGTACTGAATCAACGTCGTAGGTGGATTCGACGGTGCCGATACGACCTGCCCGAAAGTGACGAACTTTTCTCCATGAATTGCCTCTCTATTCACTGAACTGCCTTGAGCAGCAGGCTCAGCTCCGGAATTGGCAACGAAGCCTTGCAAACCGACCGGTCGGTCTGTATCCTGTGAAGCATGCCAAACGCAAAGAAATCTACTATCGATCAGATTTTTTCCGCGGTGATGGAACTGATCCTTCAGGGGGGGCTTCCCGCCGTGACGTTGTCCTCCGTTTGCAAGCGTGCCGAGATCAGCAAAGGCGGATTGATGCACCACTACCCCTCCAAGGAAGCGCTCGTCGATGCATTCGTTTCACGCTCGGCCGACGAGTGTTTGAAGGAGATTCACGAGCAACTTGCCCCAATCGCCATTGGCGGCGGAAAACGCATGAAGGCATTCGTCGATCTGATGTTGAAAGATCCAGCAATGTGCAAACCGGAAAGCAGTCGCGAGATGGCTGCCGTCATGATCGCTCTCATGCAGGGGCGGATGACCTCCCACGCTGATGACTACTACGATCGTCTCGCGTTCGAGCTTCGAGGTGATGGAGTGTCGCAAGCAATCATTGAGTTGATCGTGGCATCGGTTGACGGCTTGTGGTTGCAAGCTGCCGTGATGCCCGCCGAGCGAGTCGCGCGGCGCGCCACGCAGATTCGCTTACAGCTTCGTCGATTGATTGACTCGGATCTAAAGAAGCGTGCAACTGGGAAGACACCGGTGAGTAATCCAACGAAGAAGCGACTCACAGCCGGAGCATCGCGTTGACCGCAAAAAGGAAACCATTTGCCTGGCGGAGCCGCTTGTTGACGCTGGCCGGTTCGGCCGGCTTGTTGATCGTGGTGGGGCTTGTGATCGCCGCAATCGGATGGGCCAAAATGCGGCAAATCCATGCGGCGATGTCGGCACCGCCACCACCGGAAATGCCAATCGCGATTGAGTTAGTCCAACCCAAACCGACGCAATTTCGCAGCAGCACCGTGGTTGTAGGTAGCGTATTGGCGCACCGTTCCGTTGTGGTACGAAATGAAGAAACGGGCATCGTGACCAAAGTTGCAATGACGCCTGGAGGAAAAGTTCAAGCTGGCGATCTGCTAGTTCAGATCGATGATCGCGTTGAGCAAGCCGCTTTGAAAGCAGCCACCGCGACCCTGACGCAAGCCCGGACATCACTCGAACGTGCTCAGAAGCTTCAGCGAGCAAACGCCAGTACTGCGCAAGAGCTAGATGTTGCGCTGGCCGACGCACAACGCGCTGAAGCCGAAGTGGATCGATTGAACGTGTTGATTGATCGTAAACGGATCACCGCGGGATTTGACGCCAAGGTGGGCCTTTTCGACTTGCACGTTGGGCAATATTTGGATGTTGGGACTGACATCGCGACCCTCGAAGGCGTTGAGGATTACCTGCATGTCGACTTCGCTGTTCCCGGTCATGTCGCAGATCGAATCGAAGTTGGGGACACGGTAAAAATGCGGCCCAATGCATCTTCGCCTGTCCTGTCCGCACAGACAATTGCGATGGATTCGCGGGCCGACCCTCAATCCCGTTCATTGATGGTTCGGGCCAAATTGAATTCGCCGCCGAAGACGTTGCTACCGGGCGATTCGATCTTGGTGACAGTCGAGTATGGTCCCAACATTGATGCGATGTTGGTGCCTCAAACGGCGATTCGTCGCGCTCCTACCGGAACAACGGTATTCCTTGCTGAAGAACATCCCTCCGAGGATGGATCGGCACCCTCGCTGCGTGCGAGGTCTGTTTCGATTGTACTGGCGGGTAGCGAAGGCACGATGAGCCGCATTATCAACGGAATATCACTCGACGATCGAGTCGTTGCGAATGGCTCCTTTAAAGTCTTTGAGGGATCGTTGCTCGGTCCGGTCGACGCAGATTCGGTGGCGTTCGTCGCCGAGGGAAATCTGCAATGAAAGCGGTCACCGACATCTTTATCCGCCACCCAGTCTTGGCGATCGTCGTGAATTTGGTTTTGGTCCTCGTGGGAGTTCGCTGCGCGCTTTCGCTGCCGATTCAGCAATACCCGAAGCTGGAAAGCACTTCGATTACCGTCAACACGGTCTACTTCGGCGCCAGTTCCGAGACAATTCGCGGATTCTTGACAACGCCGATTGAGCGAGCCGTGTCATCCGTCGCTGGGATCGACTATATCGAATCGAGCAGTACGGCAGGTCTGAGCACGGTGACAATTCGATTGAATTTGAATCACGATTCGACGAAGGCACTTGCCGAGGTCAGCGCGCGGCTGCAACAGGTCCGCAGTGAACTGCCAGCGGAGGCTGAGCCTCCAACGATCGAACTGATTCGCGCCGACCGACCCTACGCATCCTTTTACTTGAGTTTCACATCAGACCAGTTCAATCTCGCCCAGCTGACAGACTATCTGACTCGAAATATCCAGCCGCGTTTATCGATCTTGCCTGGCGTTCAAAAGGTAGGCATTGAGGCCGGGCAGACTCCGGCAATGCGAGTTTGGATTTCGCCAACGAAACTGAGCGAGTTGAACCTGACGCCGGGAGACGTCTATTCGGCGCTTGAGCGCAACAACTTTCTAGCAGCGATCGGACAGATCAAGAGTGATACCGTTCAAGTCGACCTGCTCACCAACACGGATCTGCGAACGGTCGAGGAGTTTGAGGATCTGATCGTTAGGCAGATCCCACCGGGCAAAGATTCGCCAGGCACGATCATTCGTTTGGCCGACGTTGCTCGCGTCGAACTTGCCAGCGAAGAGCCGATGATGACGGCAATGTATCGCGGCAAAGAAGCGATCTATGTCAGCGTTTGGCCGTTGCCGGGAACAAACGAAATCGAAGTCTCCACTAAGCTCCGTGCAGCAATGGAAACACTGCGTCCTGAGTTGCCGGAACACATCGACATGGGCTTGGCCTACGATGGCACCAAGTTCATGCGGAAGTCGTTGACCGAGATCTCCGAGACACTCGCCGAGACGATTATGATCGTCGGCTTCGTTGTGTTTCTTTTCATGGGTTCGGTTCGAACGGCACTCGTACCTTTGATCGCTATGCCAGTGTCGCTGATTGGTGCAACTCTGGTCATGTTGCTGCTGGGATTCTCCTTGAATCTTTTGACACTGCTGGCGATCGTTTTGGCGGTGGGCCTCGTTGTCGATGATGCTATCGTCGTTGTCGAAAACGTTCAACGACATATTCAGGAAGGGCAGGGACGAATTCAAGCCGCACTGACGGGCGCCCGTGAGTTGGTGGGCCCGATCATCGCAATGACCATTACACTGGCAACCGTTTATGCGCCGATCGGGTTTCAAGGTGGATTGACAGGAATGTTGTTCCGCGAGTTCGCCTTTACACTGGCCGCAGCTGTCGTTGTCTCCGGAGTTGTCGCGTTGACGTTGTCGCCGGTGATGAGTGCCTTTGTCATCCCGCCGGGAGGCAAAGAAGGTTGGATGACGCTGAAGGTCAACAGCTTCTTCAATCTTGTTAGGCGGGCCTATGGGCGCACGCTGTCGGTCGCACTGAGATTGCGTGTGTCGATTGTGCTGGCAACGCTGCTGGTGACGCTAACAGCAATTCCTCTTTATCAGTTTTCAGCACGTGAATTGGCGCCAGTTGAAGATGAGGGCGCGATCGCTGTCATGCTGACCGCATCGCCTGACTCGACACTAAATACATCCACGCGATGGGCGAGCGATCTTGCGGATTCGTTCTCGCAGATTCCCGAATCAGATTACATGTGGGCTCTGATCAGCGCCAGCGGTGGGTTTGGTGGCGTGATCACAACCGATTGGGAAGAGCGTTCGCGAGCCACGAAGGAGATCTTGCCGGACGTTTTCATGAACGCAGCAGTGAATCCTGGTTTGGAAGCATTCCCTGTGTTGGTACCGCCTCTTCCGGGAGCAGGAAACTATGACGTCGAGTTGCTTTTGAAGAGCGACTTGCCGGCAGAACGTCAACGCGAACTTGCCAAAGAAATCGTTCGACGTGCTCGTGAAGCAAACCTGTTTATGTTTGTTGATACCGACTTAAAAATCGACTTGCCGCAGGCGCGCGTCGTTGTGGATCGTGAACGATTGGCCGACCTGGGTTTGGATCAAGCGGCAGTGGGACGCGAACTCGGTGTGTTGCTTGGTGGCGGTTACGTCAACCGTTTCAATTATTTCAACCGGTCGTATCGCGTGATCCCGCAACTAGAAGCGCAAGATCGTCAGTCGTCGCAATCGTTGATGGACCTGCGAGTGCGTGCTCCAAGTGGGCAATTGATTCCAGTATCGGCGTTCGCGTCGATTGAACCCGAAACCGCTCCTCGTGCACTCGCACGGTTCCAACAGCAGAGCGCCGTGCGGATCTTTGCTGCCGTGTTCCCGGGAATAACGAAAACGACTGGGCTTGAGACGATCGAAGAAATTGCGAACGAGGTTGCAGGCTCTGCCATGAGTCTGGATTACGCCGGCGAATCACGCCAAATTCGCAGGGAAGGATCCAAGCTCGCCGCCACGCTTGGCTTCGCGCTTGTACTGATTTACCTTGTCTTGGCGGCGCAGTTCAAGTCGTTCCGTGATCCCTTAGTTGTACTTTTCGGCTCGGTGCCACTAGCCATGACCGCTGTGTTGACGCTGACATGTCTCGATTTCACCACCATCAATATCTATTCGCAAGTTGGGTTGATAACGTTGGTCGGATTGGTCGCTAAAAACGGAATCTTAATTGTTGAGTTCGCCAATTCGCTCTGTGAAAAAGGTCTCCCCAAACGGGATGCGATCGTTGAAGCATCGCAGACGCGTTTGCGTCCGGTCTTGATGACGTCGGTGGCAACCGTCTTGGGGCACTTGCCATTGGTGTTCGTCGTCGGTGCGGGAGCAGCCGCAAGGAACAGCATCGGAATCGTGCTGGTCATGGGCATGGCAACGGGAACACTATTCACGCTGTTTGTTGTACCGGCTCTGTACCTGTTGCTGGCGAGCGAACACAACGCTATCGGTGTTGCCGACGAGGAAGGTAACAATGCGATGGCTGACGAGAAGTCGACATCTGGAGTTGATTCAGGTGAAACTGGCAGCGATTCCGCTATCTTGCCGGTGCCCGTGAGTGCTTAGCAGCCACGTCTCTTGTCGGCGATGTCGTTTCTTAGAAGTAGAAAATCTTCTTTCGCCGAATCCAACCAGAGACGTTCACGATGCCACATCACTTTCTGGGAGCACTCCAGAATTCATCTCGATCTCCTCGCCAAATGGCTCTGAGATCTTTACAAACCATGGAGCAGTTTTTCAATAGTACGCCAAAGCAACAACAATTACTATGTTTTCTTAGGCGAAATAACTTTGAGATCCTGAACGGTTTTGCTGTCGCTTATTTGCCAAAGATGTCTATTTACTCGGTGCGCTAGTTCCGTCGCCGCGACAATTGGCGGCAGTGACCGCGGATGGATTTACGGTGGGCTAGCGACGACATTTTGATGGAAGAAGACCAGCTGCTTGCAAACGAGAATACCGCCTTGAACGCGATTCGCGACGACTGAACTGCCGACAAGCCCATTGCGATTCGTAAACAGAACTGCAGAACGGACGCGGAGACCGCAATGGAGCCAACGGGAGTGCCTATATCAAAGGCGCGACTCCGCAATGTGATGAAGTTTGGAACTTTTTCTTTGCTTGGCGGACGCGATGAAGACTGGAAGTTGTAGTTTTCCCGTCAATTGCTAAGCATCGTGTCTTAGACGACCTGATGGAACGCAACTCCATTTCTACAGAGAGAGTTCTCAATGAATACAAAGCGAAACGTGCTCCTGGTGACGCTCCTCGCGACTGGACCGTTGACCGCAACTTCAAGAGCCGACCTGATCGTTAGGATTAGCAAGGATAGTTTGAATGAGGCCGTGGTATCAGTCTCAGCTTCTGGCTCAACCGTCAGTACGACCCAAGGAAGTTGGGACGAGGCGGGCAGGGCAAGTGGAAGTTTCGGATTTGTCCACGACTTTGCCCGGGGCCGCGCCGGCAATTTTAATAACTCGCCCGTTTACGCTTTCAATGATTTTCGGTTGGCAACGGGAGTTTCAATCACCGCGGGAACCGATACTCGGATTCTTGATCGATTTGAATTCGAGGACGGCGGCGGCGGTGACTTCAAGGATGACTGGTCAATGGCATTTGGAGATGGCACAAATGCTACACCTTGGAATACAACCACGACCAGTGTCGGTCAGATCACCGTGAATGACACATCGTTCCACAAGCTGCTCATCAACGGAAACCCAATAAAGTTTGATGACTACTTCAATAGCGGTGTGACGACAACGCAAGTCGGTGCCGCAGGCAATGTTTTCTGGGGCGGAGTGACCCTCACAACTGCAGCCGTCCCAGCACCTTCATCGTTGTTCCCACTGGCAATCGGCATCGCAGGAATGGTTGGACGACGGCGAAGAAGTTCAATGGGAACGGCTTAGGGAATAATGCATCTAAACGGCGCGAGCGGAACGATACTCGGTAAACATATGATCTTCGGCGATCGCAAATAGCGTCGCTTACATTCCTCTCATGACGGTGCTTGGCACCAAGCAGTTAGACTCGCAGGTCCGACGCTGGGAACATATTTAGCAGCGTGTATTCGCAATAATTCTGAAGCTAGTCGAAGCGAATGAGGTCTCCTTGGATGAACCTGTGGCGCGGTACTTACCTTCCTTTCGTGTTGCAGACGAGGCACTGTCAAAGCAGATAACGGTTCGCCATTTACTCGCTCACACCAGTGGACTGTCGACCTACTCTGGGCGTAAATTTTTTGGTTCCTCGGATGTATCGGATAGTGCTATTGGTACCGCAGTTCAGGCTTTTTCCAATGAGCGGCTACTCACGGAACCCGGAACAGGTTTTCGTTACTCGAATTCAAATTACATCATCTTAGGTGCGATCATTGAAGCAGTTACGGGACGCCGATTCGAAGACGTTATCCAAAAGGAGTAGTATGCCCCGCTCGGAATGGACAACAGCTTCGCCTCCCTGCAAGAAGCGCATCGAAACGAACTGGCAACTGGCTACCGTTATTGGTTTGGACAGCCCTTTGCCGCGACCGATCTGCCCAACAACCGTGCTGTTCTGCCTGCGGCCTATCTGTCATCGGCGGCCGAAGGCATGGGCTTCTAACTGATTTCGCTTTTGAACGCTGCGAACGCCGATGGCGAGAGCTCCGTTTCGTCCGAGGTTGTTAGCGAGTTGTTCCAGTCACAGACTACGGCTGGCCATGGCTTTCCTGGCGAGTACGCGATGGGATGGTTCCTCTGGGAGATGCACGGAGCCGAGGCAGTTGTACATCCTGGCAACATCGAGTCTTTTGGTACTTTCGCCACAATGGTCCCGGCGGACAATTGGGGATTTGTCGTGCTAATCAACTCGAAAAGTTACGTCTCCGGTCCACAGCCCAGTTCTTTGGTTCGAGGTATTACGAATCTACTTTTCGACCAAGAACCTCGGCCGGTTCGCCAGGCGAACTTCCCGATGTCGCTGCAACTATTGACGTTGTTGCTCTTCGCACAGGCCACTGCCGCCATGCGTACGATCTACTTGCTTAGAAAGTGGAGGAGGAACGAGGATCTCCGGCCTGTCAGTTTGTGGACACGCCACATTTGGCACGCTGTCGTTCCATTATTCGTCTCCGCGAGTATCGCCTTTGGGCTTCTTTATGTGCTTCCCCACAGTTTTGAGCTGGACTTCCGTGGACTGCTTCAATTCGCACCAGACGCAGGCTACCTTGCAGTCGCGAACAGCCTGTTTGCAATCATCTGGGGGCTGACACGGATCATTCTTGTCCCGCGATGCCTCAGACGAACTCAACCAACAGCAACGGTTTAGGCAGTTCGCGCTGCGTTTCGCCAACACTTGAACCGAACGTCACCGAGTACGGAGCTGTACTCATCGGTCGGCGAACAACGTAGATACCGCCTGCAGTTCGGACAATCTCTAAGAAACAGAGGCCAATGCAACCACTTTGGATCGCTCAGGCTGCTGGTAAACCGCGACTGAAGCCAAGCCGCTTAGGCGGCTTTACCCGACCGCATTTCTCCTTGGCCGTCGCGGCAGGTGTCGATGGAACCCATGCGAGTTGCGTGTGTACAGACTCTGCATCCGCCAGGCAACTCGACGTAGGTTCGGATGCCCAAGGTCGACGCGAAATTCTGAATTTCGGTCAATAACAACACTGCCTGCAGCCTCTGGACGCCGTTGAAGCATCATTTGCCGTAGACAAACAACTTTGATCTACTAGTCGATCATAATGCTTGCGATCGCGGGCGTGTCTATTCGCGCGGCGAAGACCAATGAGCGTGGCCTCACAGCCTTGCCCCAAGTGTATTCTTGGATTCTTCAGAACCCTCGGATGTGGTTTTGTCCATTGGAATAAGTTGGAAAAGAACAATCTTCACAAGCTGTAACGAAGCTCAACGCTCAGCAAGCAATTCGCAGCTTTTGAGAAGGATTGCGGAGATGGCTCCGCCAAGAAAAACGGAAGGCGAGAAGCCAAACAACCACCGCTATCTTGCTGGCTTCCAACGTGACCTCGAACTCTACGGCGGTCTTGCTTCTCACCTTCAAGAACAAGCTAGCCTAGGCGCCTGAGTCGACAGGAGAATTTGAAGACCAGTTCAAAATACATTTGCTTCAACCTGGAGAAGGCTGGAAGACAGTCTTGTTGAAAGAGATACAGTAAATAGCTAGAAAGAACAGCGACTTACATCCTAACTGACTAGAATAGAGCCGACCATTTCACTGAAGCGAAATTGCCAAAATGACACATCTCGAGCACGGTCTCCCTGGCTGCAAGACGATTACAGAAGTCCTGCACCTAATCCTACAACAAGCGGTGATAGAGTCGATTGGTATATCGTCGATTCGCTACTATCGACTCAGGACGCTTGACAACGTCCCAACATTCGTGAGCGTTGCTTGCGCAGGACATGAGGGCTACATACCTACTCAGTTCGAACTAGGGAAAATTAGTAAAACGGCTGGTTTGGCTGAGGAAAGCCAGCCTGACGCGAGCTTTAGCGTTTATCAACGCAGCGTCCTTCAGCTTTTTCAACTAGAGCCTGGAATTCTCACGAACTCCGAACCATTGCGGATAATTTGTAACTATCCAATGCCGTTTACGATTGTACAAAACGATGAATGCGACGATTTCCTTGGCCCCTCACATGCTCGTAGTCCGTGGATTGAGATACCGCTTCTGATAGCTGGACGCGTTCATGGAAAGCTTGCTTGTACTCTTTCACGTTCTCGTATTCAGATCCGAGATTCAAATGACTCGAGCCTGAAACTTGAGCTCGATGAGATTTATCGTTCTGCCCAGTCGTTGTTGCGAATGTGTCGGCACGTTGCACCGTACCTCGAAGCCCTGAGGGCTTTCGATGTAAACGCTCCAATAGATGAAGCGAGTAGGGCGATCTTCAACTGCAAGAGCTACGAGGAATTGTATAATTACCTGGTACAAACACTGCCTCGTAGCCGGCCATTCAACTACGAACATGCAGATGTGTTCGTTACCTTGTGGGACACCATTCGGAATGATTCTGATGATCCTGCAGACAACCGAGATTCTGAGCTCTTGATATTGAGAGCCTCATCATACAAGCCGGCAGATGGGGATAATTCGCCCATAAACAGGGCCCACTACAGAAAGCACAAGTCCAGACGTCCATGGCTTGATGACATATCACGCAATGATGAACTCATATCTGATGGCCAATCTGCCCATGAAGAAGGCGATGGGCTAACACCATGGGTTTGGCGAAATCAACAGTCTATTCGGCTGTCTGAAGATGCCAATGACCCTGGTTTTAAGAAACAGCTAGCAAGCTACTCGACCATCGAACCGATAAGCCACGCTCGCAAGGTCCCGCTGTCCGATGAGCTCCGATCTCTGCTGATCGTTCCAATTCCTGATCCTCGGAAGAGTGGTGATCAGACACGCATACTCGGAGTGCTACGGTTTGAAAATCGCGAACGCCGACCGGAGGACGGTTCCACGGCGATTGAGCCACGTGAAGAGCTGTTGCTAAATCGTATTGCAACAAGGTGCATTGGTCCGAAACTTGTCGCACTAAAAGACCAGCTATTTGCTGAGTCTGTGAAAAAGCACTACAGCCTGGTCCCGTTGATTCGCCCGAAGGGCGAGGCGGAGTCTACGACAGCAGTTTCCGTTAGTCGTCAATTGACAGAAACTATTGACGCTTTTCTCCCAGACCATGGCAAACTCGTCTTGTTGTGTCGAATCCGTCCAGATGGCAAGACATATCGACCGCATGTCGTTCTTGACACAACAACAGGAAAAAAACGCTCGTTCGAGCATTGTTATCCACTAGAGACTTCTCTCACGTCGATCATTTCTTCCACAGCAAAAAAATTTGTGTTCGTAAACGACCTGCGCTACGCTGCCTACAAGGGTATGTTCAATCACGTTCGCGAGGGGTTAGTGTGCGCTTTAGGCAGTCCGATTAGATATGCTGACGATCCACCGTACGGCGCGTTCATCGTTCTTTCCAGCGAATACGATCTAATTCCGGCAACCTATGGACCGCTCACGGCACTAGTCGGCTATCAGTTGGGATTACTTCTTAAGAGAATGGAAATATGCGATTTCGATACTCAGTCCGTCAAGGCAGTACGACACGATGTCCCGGACTTGCATTCTGTACTTCGCGATTCGCTGACCAGGACCGAAAAACTTGAACAAAATAGGGTAGAGTCGCTTGTAAAGATCAGCGAGTTTACCAACACGTTGATCAGGGCATACTCTGTAACGGCGCCCCCCAACCCAATGGAAAAAGATGCTAAGCTTAAAGACGTCGATCCATGTCGCGCGGTTACTGCAGCTTTGGAGGCAGCTTATTGGTCTTGCAAGTCTTTGAGTGACGAAGATTGGACCTCTAGCTTCAACTTTATCTGCAATGTGCACGAAAATGTTAGAGTTTGGTCAGAGTTCGTGGAAGCCGCAGTCTACAACCTTGCGAAAAATGCACTGCATGAGTCACCTCATAGAAAAATTGATGTCTTAGTATTCGCAGACGCTCAGATGCTACAAATTGAAATAGCCAATGAGTTTTCTGATCAAACTAACAACGCATCAAAAAAGAGCGGTGCAATGGTGGATGATCTAGACGGCCAACTGCTAAGCTCTTTTTTTCAAGACGACATGCCCGCCCATATGGGTATTTCAATTGTTCAGTGGTTGACCCGATGGCATCGTGTAAGAACCAAGGAGGGTCTGCTGAGAGGTGATTTACGATATTCTAAAAGGAACAATAAGGCGGTATTCGAGATTTCATTTCCGTTAGGATGATTAAAGGCTCACACATCTATGACGACGAAAGTTACGCTTTCCGGTTTGATTATTGAAGACAGAGAGGCAGATGCAAATGAGCTTGTGCGCAGGTTGAGAGCCATTGAAGAAGAAAAGGCTATTGAAATACAAACAAGAGTATTGCTTTACGGTCGTTTGGAACAATTCAAAGCAAAACTCTCAGCGATGTATCCTCGCGGCTCAAGCAGCAACGAAAACCAATTCGACTTCGTGTCCTTTGACCTGATGTTTGCGGAACGGACAACATCTCCGGATATCGACGGGGGGATACGTCTGATTGACTGGCTCGCAGATCTTGGGGCACTCGACTACATGGGGGAAAAAGTTGTTCGGTCAAATCGCAGTTTTGACGGATTCCCAAACTTCTCATTTCACGAAGTCAATAAAGGGACAGGGCAGGAAACTGATCAGTGGAGAGCGATAATCGACAAGATACTTAGCAGACGACAAGCTCCCCCGAAATAGAACCTCCGCAGTTTCGAGGTACATTGAGCCTCTTGGAAGTGCGAGGGGGTGCAGCCCAGGGCAATCGCACGTTAGCACGTTGAAAAATTGGCGATTAGTGCCTGCAACGCTGAGTTATCCCAACCACATCGGATTCGTTTGCCACGAATTGAGTCTTTGATGGTAGTGTCCTGCTTAAGAATGCCGAGTGACAGTCGCCGAAAAGCAGAAGAAATTTCAGGTGCGGTTCCTTTGCGAATTCTGCTCGCGTCCTCTGAGAATGTCACGTCTAGGATGTAGTGCTGTTGTTTTTCGGTACTCCAATGTTCACGAATTCGGCGAGCAACCAGTGGAATCATGCCGCCGTCAAATGCCGCATGCGAAACACTTCCAAGAAGACCGGCAACCACTTTGCCCTCTACGACATCCGCCATTCTTTGCCACTCGGATGCTCGAAGCCGGTCTCGGGCACATATATCGTCGCGAAGCTGATGGGGCATGCAGATGCCACAATGCTGGCCAGGGTCTATCAGCACATTGGTGAATCCAATGACTTCTTCCTGGTTCAACTTCGAAGTACGTGATTTATGAGGCCCCCAAGAGTGGAATCATACTAGAGAAACCGATCTTCGCTCAGTCTGGTCGGAAAGTCGCTCGAAGGTAGTACAGGAATTGGAAAGTCGGGCAACACAGAAAAGGATTTCTTGAATTCTGAGATGTGTTTTTCAACAAGCTTGCTCGGAGTTGCAGTAATGAGCGAGGCGACCCAGTAGTCAATCTTCGAGCCAAATTTGCATGAGTCGCTCAAAATCCTCTTGGCCCTCGTAGCTGAGGCGTAGGTAACTGAAACGTCTGCAACGAAGATAACAGTACTGACTTTTTGTTTTCGGAGCCGTTCAGCTGTTTCCCGGTAGTGGATGTCGTACTCCACACGGTCATCGGTCAGTCCACGGAGGGTAATTCCGAAAGAGCTAGTACCCATCCTCATTCCGAGTTCGGTGGCGAGCCAGGTCCCCCAAGAGTCGATCCCTACAAAGGAGAAGCTGGTTGATGGGCTTACTTCGCTTGAAATCCGAGCCCGCAAATCTTCAATGGCACAATTGATTAGTGTCGTGTTGTTCATCAAAGGGCCGAGTCGAATATGCACCGTCTTAGCGAATTCACCGTTTACGTAACAGCCATATTCGCACAGCCCTAATTCCCGAATTTCATCTTCAATTCTTGAGCCGATTTCTACGTATGGGCGACTCTTATTTGGAGGTACCGTTCGACCACTATTCTTTGACTTCCATTTCGCTGGGCGTTTCGCTACTTGCCAGGAGTTTGGTGACCAGCGAACCCAGTCTTTTGAATACCATTCGCTCTCCTGCGGGTCCCAGTTTGATGGTGTGTGTGTGTCCTCGTAGTCCAACCGAACAGTCTCTAGTCGTTTGCCGCTCGTGCTCAAACGCAAGATTCTCGCACCAGGCTGGATTTGCCACTCCTGGAGTTTGCTTCGGGGGGAGTCAAGACGAGACGTTGCAAACTGAAATACCGGTCCTCCGCGCCTATCGAACTTCGGATCCCACCTGAAGGGACAATGCACGTCTCCGTATAGAAAAACGACTGGGGCAGCTTCGTTTTGTTGCTCCAGTAGCTTTAGCAATGGATAGTACTCGCGCGCCACATGTAGTTCACGCTTTTGACTCTCAAAATGAGTGCTATCTGGGAGATCCTCAATCGGATAGTGACTAAGGATCACGCACGCTTTTCCTGCCTTTCTTTGAGCTTTGATTTCGTCCGCAATCCGAGTAAGTATTGACCGATGCTCGACGCGGTTGTCTACAAATCTGTTAGGCCTAAAGGCAACAAAGTTTCCGAAGTCCTGAGAAATCGAACCCCACGTTGTGTCCAGACTTACCAAGAACAAGTTGATTTCGGGGAAATCGTGAAACTGACAAAAACGTCCCTCAAAGTCCTTACCCCTGGCAAGGTTTTCGATGAATTCGAAAAAATGAAACCGAGCTAACTCGTTTTGTCCTTTCGCCTGGTAGCTATGCTCGTAGTCGTGATTACCACAGCATCCAACAATTCTGTCCAGGGAGACACCGAATCTTTGTGCGAGCTTTTCCAGGTGCTCCTTTGCTGTTGAAAAGTATTCTCGGTTCCCGCAGTCGACAAAGTCTCCTGTTGCTACTATCAGGTCGATTTCATGCAAACCTTTCTCTTGAGCTGAGGAAAACAAACCGTCAAAGAATGCAGTTGTCAATTCAGGCGTAGAAAGACTCGGGATACCGTCAGACGCGCCCAAGTGAAAGTCTGTTACGTGCAACAATGTCAAAAAATCAGACACTCGGAAACCTATACTTGAGCTTTGGTTCGACTTCCGTGAGGCTAAATAGACTGGTTACGACCGGTTGCCGAGAAGGGGTTGGCGTAAGTGCTTCCGCACCGTAGTCATGCGTGAGTAGGCCCGTATCTAACACGTTTCCTAGTACGGCAGCACCTGCGAGGGGTACACCTCGATAGAGTCCATGCAAACCAGCCAGCTTCAATTCCGTTCCGCCGACTACAAAATCTCCGACATAGACATACGTTTCGAATCTTTGGCCGGGATTAATGAAGTTAGTTCGACTGCCCCCACTTCCGTCGTAAAACTCGATCGGTTCGTTTGCTGGCGCGAAACGCTCGACTACATCAAGGCTTATGTTTTCAACATCTTGCAGTAGATTTCTAACGGCAGCCGCGAGTACGGCCCCGTTTCTCGTGCAAGCTAGCAGTCTTATATCAGACTCAGTACGTATCGAAACTTCATCAATAAGTCTTTCAACAGAGTCCGCGAGACTCCCGATGACCCACGGGAATACGAGCGGGTCTCCAACCAGTCTTGTCGCATCAAAGTAGCCGGAGGTCCACATCTTCGTCGATCGCAAGAGTCCCATCCCTTCTACGATCTTGACTACTCCATGCGATCTTCTGCTTGAAAAGTCTACGAAGCACTTTTTAAGAGCTTTGCGGACGAACTCGTGTTCGACTTGCTTACATGCATCATCTTTAGTGTAGAAGTCTTTCGAGGTCTGCCAGAACGAACATGAATGGCCCCAAGACTTGCTGTTCTTAAACACATCTCCAAGTTTGACAAGTAGGGCGGTTCGAAGCGACGGGTGACAGTTCTGAAGGACTAGTCTTGCATTGGGGAAGGAACTAACCAAATCCCCCCACACGTCTCTAGATGTCGACTCAGTTGAAATCCCTTTGCAGTTCACATGCAGTGTAAAGGGGGTGTCCGATGTAAGAGTCTCTCGCAGTTCTGCCCAAATGCTCTGGAGCGAACTGTTGTCGATTTGACTAGTGAGGTGACCGCCTCTCCAAGCGGCCAGCTGGGCTCTTGCGAAGAGACTCTTTTTCGATTCGTAAATCACGTTCAAGGAGGGAACTCATGCTGACAGATCGATTAAGCTTGTTCTAACTGCAGGGATTCTAGCCTGATAGCCTGCGCTGAGCTGGGTAGTCGAGTTAAGCATAGATTCGAGTCGTGCCGAAGCACACTGACTTTGTTCGCGCACAAATGCGAAAGCGTCTGCCTCGTCATTTTTCTATGTTCGCGAAACGGCCTACCGAACGTTGTCTCCTGCAAACTTTGAGCGTTTCTGAGCGCATCGGAGTAGGGAACTCGGCCTCTTGAGGAATCTTTGACATACGTGACCATGTCAGCCTTAAACCTCTCGTACCTCTCACAAAAATACGGTTCCCCATTACTTTTTGGCATCCCGCCCACCTCGTCGCTATAAAACAGACTGTCTCGGTTGAGATAAATACCGTAATTCTAAGCTCTGTATCGAGCCTTACAACCCCTGTTACAAGACCATCAGGTCTTTCAAGTTTTTGGCCAGCCATCGCACGATCTTGAGATGTCCATCACTGAACCTTGGTACGCAATCCACTACAGAATTGGCGGCTGAGGTCGCGAGCACCGAATGCAGCTTGCTGCATGACGAAGTCGCTTCGGCTGGACATCTCTGAAAGAGGCCTCGTAGTCAAGTAGGAGATTCCTGGTTTTCCTGGCGCGGAACTGCGTTCCTTCTTCGGTAACAGCCCGAGAGCTGTTG
>JANQOL010000441.1 GCA_028289675.1 Pirellulaceae bacterium | reverse complement strand
GGCTGAGGCGCTACTCCTCGATGGAAACTAAGGATAAGCTCCGGCATCTCCTAGCCGTCGTCTACCTAGTCACTGAGGGGCAATGCCTGCTGAGCTGAGGCAGACTTTCGTTTTGCAGGCTTTCACGAAGGGCGGTACAGAAACCCGCCAAACTCTATGCCCGATAGCGCACTTGAACAGGTGATTGCGAGAAAAGAACGGGGCGCAAAGCCTTGTTTTTACTCGCCATTAAGAAGCGAGGCCGACGGGACTCGAACCCGCAACCTCTGGATCGACAGTCCAGTGCTCTAACCAATTGAGCTACGGCCCCGAATGAGTTCGTCCAAAGAAAAGTGCAGCTCACGAGCCGCGGACGAACCGGTTTCGGTAGGGCGATTATACGTCCACTCGATAAGTCTGCAAGGCCAGAAACCACACCCTCCGCCGACCTCGGGAACTCACTGGAAATCAACAGGCAACGATGGCATAGGAAGTCGTTCTGAGGCACTTTGAGAACACGTTGCGGCGCCGCGCTAGCACCGATCGGCACCAAGACTGGCTGGCCGGTCGGCACAATCGTTAGGATCGTCACGTCATGGCGCCAGCCAGCAAATTGAAGCCTTGCCTCGGTGCCGGCTGCCACTAGATGGCAACAACGACCTAAGCTTCCGTAGTGCAAGTTATGCCGCTAGCGACTGTTCAACGATCTGGCTGCGCGTGGTGGCCGAGCGTAGCTTGGATGAACTGTCCCCGACGTGCTAGTGCAGCGTGCACTCGTATTGACCGCAACCTGAAGGGCAGGAACCGCCCCTCATCTCGAACTGAATCGTGAGACCTGAACATGGGACGAATGATCTCCAAGTGGATTGGCGGCGCGAGTGAGAATTTCACTTGGCTAATCAAAGAGATGGACGTGACCCAATGGGGCATCGTCGCTGTGCTGTTTGTCTTGATCGGCTTCGTCGCGTTGAAAACTCGTATCTGAATTGGACGCGCCGGACACTGCCGCACCCAGTCCTCTGGTCACACTCTGAAGCAAGTGCACATCCCGCCGCTTTGACGCCACTGCAGTCTCAAGGCCCATCGGTTTGGGAACTTAGCTGAAAGCTCAAATCCGGTAGCGAACGTTAGTTGCGCCGTGTTGCACTCTCCCCGCGACACTCTTCAAAGACTAGCGGCAATTATTCACTACCAACGCCGTCTTTGGCAGGTGCTATTCGCCCACCAACGGTCGTCGCTACGCTGCGCAAATCTCTAGATTCACTGTCCGCTGGCATCGGTTTCGGTTAGAATCGGCGGCCACCCGAACACGCTCTCGTGAGCGAGTTCAATCACTGGTGCGAGCGTCAGAATACGGCCAATCGCTTTGCACTCAACCGGCCTGTTCACTTGCCCGAGATGGTGGCGGACGCCGCTGTTTGTTTGTCGGTGCAATTCAGCTTGCACGCATGCTGGGAAGATCACCTGTATGTCAACCAAGAAATCCACGGCTACGTTTTGGATTTGGGGGCTCGTCGCGCTGCTAGTCGTCCTGCACCAAGACAACTGGTTGTGGGAGAACGGCACCCTCGTCTTCGGCTTTTTGCCAATGGGTTTGTTCTACCATGCCTGTCTCTCTCTGGCGGCCTCGCTAACTTGGCTATTGGCGGTGAACTTCGCGTGGCCCGATGACTTGGAACTTTTGGAGAGCACACCCGCCGTGGCTTCGATCGATGACCCACCGCGAGTGACCGAATCACAACTACCAGATGCAGCTGATCAGCGCGGTGATGCAAGTGGAGCCGACGCATGATTCAGTTGGTCATCATCGCTGTTTACTTGACCCTGCTGCTAGGGCTGGGATTGGTCGCCAGCTTGCTGTTCACTGGAACCAAGCGGGATTACATGCTGGCCAGCCATTCGATTGGGCCCTTTCTACTGCTGATGTCGCTGTTCGGAACGACGATGACAGCGTTTGCCTTAGTAGGCTCGTCAGGCGAGGCATTCAAGGAGGGAATTGGCGTGTATGGCATGCTGGCCTCCTCCAGCGGAATTATCCACTCGCTGTGTTTCTTTGTCATTGGTGTGAAATTGTGGTCGTTCGGAAAACGGTACGGTTACAGCACGCAAATCCAATACTTCAGGGATCGTTTGGACAACGACTTAATCGGTTTGCTGCTGTTTCCAATTTTGGTGGGGCTGATCATTCCCTACTTGCTGGTGGGTGTCATTTCTTCTGGTGTCGTCATTCAGAGTATGACGGGCGGGGCCTTTCCGGAGTTGTTCAAGACCGATAATCCAGGCACCAACGGCGGGTTGCCTCCGTGGATCGGTTCGCTCGTGATCTGTCTCGTGGTCTTGGGCTATGTCTTTTTTGGAGGCATGCGCGGCACCGCTTGGGCGAACGCGTTTCAGACGATTGTCTTCATGGTGCTGGGGTTGGTGACTTTCGTAGTCATCGCCTACAAGCTGGGCGGGCAGGATTCTCTGATGGACAATCTACGCGTCGCCAGCGAAGCCTTGAGTGAAGACAAAGCGACTCGGGTCGGCATGTCCAAGACCAAGTTTTTTGCATACCTGCTGATTCCGTTGTCCGTGGGCATGTTCCCTCATATCTTTCAACACTGGTTGACTGCCAAGAGCGCAGCCAGTTTCAAGCTGCCGGTGGTCGCGCATCCCATCTTCATCATGATTGTGTGGATTCCGTGTGTGCTCATTGGAGTGTGGGCCACCACTAGCTTGGTTCCCACCAATCCTCCGCTTCCAAAGATTAACGGCACGGACGTCGTCAATGCCAATGCCGTATTACCGTTCTTGGTCAAGACACAGACGAACGACATCCTCGGTGGTTTGCTAACCGCAGGGATTCTGGCGGCCATCATGTCGTCGCTGGACAGCCAGTTCCTGAGCTTGGGCACGATGTTCGAAAACGACCTGATTACCCATTACCTGGGCAAAGATCGGTTCTCTGATGGTCAACAAATCTTGATCACACGCGGCTTTATCGTGGCCATTGTCGCCGTGACTTATTTGCTGAGTTTGTCAAATCCATCCAGCGTATTTGCCCTGGGCGTGTGGTGCTTCAGTGGATTCTCCAGTTTGTTTCCACTGGTGTTCGCAGCGCTGTACTGGCGTCGCCTGACATTGCTCGGTGCGCTGGCTGGCATCGCGGCCACAGTTGTTTGCTGGAGCATCCTGTTTTATCAATCCGGCTTCGGTACCGACCGGACGTACAGCGTTGATATCACGCTTGGCGGCACGACGTATGAGACCATGCCGGTAGTGATCATTTTCTTGTGTTCCTTGGTCTCGATGGTGCTCGTGTCGCTCGTCACGCAACCGCCTCGCCAAGAAGTGTTGGACAAGTTCTTTCCTTCCGACGCGGGTTAAACAAGATTCATGTCGCCAGTGCCCTCCAGTGGAAGCTCGATCGCCAGCGAGTTGCTGGCTGCGATTGCCCGCAGCCAAACGACGGATCAGTTTCGTGACAACGCACTGACGGCGGTGAGTGATCAGTTATCCGGAGCCCGGGTGGCGTGGGTCCATCAATCTGGCGAGCATTGGGAAGTAGTCGGGTCGGCCAGCTCCTTGGCCCAGCTACCCGTCGAACTGGCAGCTTCGGCCTGCGATCAGATGCAAGTGCTGAGCGCTGAACAATGGCTTGCCGTTCCAATTACCGGCCGTACTCGCCCGGCGGAAGTCCTGTTGCTCAGTCCGGCCAATGTGCTCGACGCGGAGCACGCCGAGTCGATCGCCGGAATGCTGCGTAGTGGTCTAGTGATTGCGGAAGAGCACGCGGGCCTGGCCGTCCAGGTGCAACAACTGCAAACCTTGCTGGACTTGGCTGCCGACTGGCAGCGCAGCCAAGATTTGACCGAGCTACTGAACAGCATGGCACAGGCAGCAGCCAGAGTTTTGCACGGCGATCGCGCGTCGATTTTCTTGTGGGACAAATCCAGTAGCCAGCTCGTCGGCCATCCGGCGTTGGGCGTGGAAGGAGAGCCACTGCGCATTAAGGACAATCAAGGCGTGGCCGGCAGCGTGCTGAAGTCCGGTCGCCCCGAGCGTTGGGACGATTCGGAGGATCCCGCGGCCATCAACACAAAGGTGGGCCAAAAGCTGGGCTACGCGACCCGGTCACTGGTAGCCGTACCGCTGTTGGATCGTCGAAGTCGACCGCTGGGAGTTTTCGAAGTTCTAAATCACCGCAGTGGAAAGTTCTCTCAAGCGGACGAGTCGTTCCTGGCAGAGTTGGCGCAGCACGCTTCGGCAGCCGTCGAGAACACGCAGCACATCGCCGCTTTGGTCGAAACTCGCGATCGTTTGGTCAAGAG
This sequence comes from Pirellulaceae bacterium, assembly GCA_028289675.1. Lineage (GTDB taxonomy): Bacteria > Planctomycetota > Planctomycetia > Pirellulales > Pirellulaceae > Aureliella. The sequence goes on along the minus strand of JANQOL010000441.1, from coordinate 7,334 downwards.
CGCTTCCGATACGTTGCAGGTGGTCGGGCAATGCGCGCAGATCGAAGCTTTACGAGACACGATCGAACGCGTGGCACCAACCGAGTTAGCAGTGCTAGTACTTGGCGAAAACGGCACCGGCAAGGAGGTCGTCGCCCGCAGCCTGCACTTGCAGAGTGCTCGGCGCGATCAGCAATTCATCGCCGTGAATTGCGCCGCTATTGCCGAAACGCTCTTGGAAAGCGAATTGTTCGGACACGAAAAAGGCGCGTTCACCGACGCTATTTCCGATCGCGCCGGAAAATTTGAGCTAGCCTCCGGCGGAACACTGCTGCTGGATGAAATCGGTGAGATGAGCCTGGCGGGACAAGCCAAATTGCTGCGCGTGCTGGAGGACAAAGTCGTCGTCCGCGTTGGCGGCTCGGCTCCGATTCAAACGGACGTGCGTGTCATTGCGGCCACGAACCAGGATCTAGTCAAACTCGTCCGCGAAAAGCGCTTTCGCGAAGACTTATACTTCCGCTTGAACGTAGTCACGTTGCAGCTGCCGCCGTTACGCGAACGCGGCGACGATATCGTGGTGCTGGCCGAGTTCTTCCTGGACCAATTTGGCCATCAAATCGGACGACCCCCACCGCGGCTATCCGATGCGTCTCGCAAACGCATTCTCTCCCATTCCTGGCCAGGCAACGTCCGCGAGTTGAGAAACCTGATGGAACGTGTGGCCTACTTGACCAAGGGCCCTGTCGTCGAAGAATCGGACTTAGCATTCGTGCTGTCGCCAGCTTCTTCCGGAGACGTTTCCAGCGTACCATCCAACATGTCGCTGTCCGATGCAACGTCCGTATTTCAGCGACAGTACATCCAGCGCCACGTCGAAGCCGCACAAGGCAATTTGGCGCGGGCCGCCAAGCAGCTGGGCATGCATCGCTCCAACCTCTACCGCAAGATGGGCCAGTTGGGCATGAACCAGGGCGACTCTTAGAGCGGTTTGTGCTGGAAGCTACCAACGATCGATCTCGTCGCCAAATGTTCCTGCTGATTCGATTACGGTCCGCGCGTGCAAAAAAAAGCAGCCTCCGTTGCGGGAGGCTGCTTTTTCTTGGGTTAGACGATGGAGAGAGATGTCACACGCTACAGTCGGAAATCGTCGTCGTTGAGCAGGTAGTTGGCATTCGGCACATCACTCTTCTTGGTGACGGGCGTCATCAGCGACTGGTAGACGTGGTAGTCAATTTGCTCATCCAGTGAAATCATAGAACCGTCCAACATGGCCACATTCACCGTGCCAGGGTGGTTCGACGATGGACGCCCCACGTGGAAGCCCTCCATGACGATGTCCGCCGTCAGCTTGTTGCCATTGATGCGGTGGCGTGGTTCGACCAAGTCCGGATCGGGCTTGGAAGCAGGCGACTTGAGGACACCGTTGTCCAATCGATATAGCCACACGACACCCAAACGCCAACGAGTCTGGTCGGTGTTGTGGCTGAAGAAATCCCAAGTGGAGGCCTGCATGTTTTCGGTGTAACCAATTGTGTTGCTAAGACCATCGCGAACGCCATCGGATCGCACCGTAGCATTGTGCCCCCAGGTGCCGGTGCCATTCAGGTTCTGCGGCAGCTTGCTGGTGAAGATACCATTGGCTGCCTTCTGTGACAGGATCGAAGACGCCGCATTTGGGTAGGAGCCGTAGATCGGGTTCAGTCCAGCAACGTTGCTGGCTTCCGGAATGAAGCCGGCGTTGCAAACGTAGCTGTTGGTCGCATTGGCCTCGTCCAGATTGCCAACGTCACTGGCACATGAAAATCCTGCAATGTTGGGGTAAAACCGATCGACTTGCACTTGCACGCGCGGCGAAGCATAGATCGAGGCCGTCGACCAGTTTGCCTGCTCCGTGGGGTCATCCCAAACGTCACGCAATGCCGCTTGCTCCAAGAAAGGCAGTATCGTCACCACCCAAGAACCGACCTTGCCGGTCGTCGCAGCGCCACTACCAGTCACGCCAAAAGCACTCTGGTAGCCAGGATATCCTTTCTTGTTCGTCTCAAAATTCGCGGTTGCCAACGAAATCTGACGCAACTTGTTGGAACACTCAATTCGTCGAGCTGCCTCCCGAGCCATCTGCACGGCAGGTAACAGCAAGCCCACCAAAATGCCAATAATGGCAATCACGACCAACAGTTCCACGAGCGTAAAGCCGTGACGATTCAAGCGACGCATAATGATCCCCTTGCGTTTTTTGACGAGCGAAGAGTTTGACAAGACTATCTCCCCGGTTGCTATTGTCGCAGAATACAGCCAATGCGTCCAGTTATTTGAAGATTCAATTCTCGTAAACGCCTTACAGATAGCGATTTAAGGCGACAATCCTGCTCCTAAACCAGGAACGTGAGCTAGGTTTAAACGTCCTTTGCCGCACAGATCGTAGGAGCCGCCGAATGTCCGTCAGAATCCTTCCAATCGTTCGCAGTTGGCTGCTGGTAACCGCCAGCGTCACTGCCTCCGGCGCGGCAAACTGCACTCTGGCCACCGATTCAGTCACCTTCCCCTGGGCGTGCCCGGCTCCATCGCATCCGGCGCCAAGCCAAAATGCCCATCCCGGATATCAGATTCTACCCAAATCCAACCACCACCACCGTCCTTTAGAACCCGTCCAGCCGCTGCCAGCCCGTCCAAACTATGCTTATGGGTGGTTTGGCAGCAATCCGACAGCACATTGGGGTAGACACTTTGGATACTCCAAGAACTTCGTCCAGTGGACACGCCGCTAAGCCGGCATTTCTTCGCTTCGCATAAACGTTTGTTTGAAACAAGTGTTTGAATTCAGTGGAGGTTGGGTTATGCTGCCGACCGACGACTGAAACCAAACGTGCGCGCGCTCCCGATCTCAAATGGCCAAACAACCGCCGCCCGCAGAGAAGCCCGACGCCGTGGTGCACGGTACGTACTCGGGGTTCGGATGAGTACAGGGGAGCGATGTCCACAGTTCGTAGTAGCGGCGATTCGACCATCGATCGTTTGATCGACGTGGCAGGTGGGATCTTTGCCGCCAAAGGGCCTTCGGCGACCGTCCGCGAAATCTGCAGCGCCGCCGGCTGCTCGGTTGCGGCCATCAACTACCATTTTGGCGACAAGCAGCGACTATATGTCCGCTGCGTTCAAGCAGCCTGCGAACACAAACAGCGTTTGTTCCCTCTACCTACTTTGCAGGACAGTCCCAATCTGCCTGATCTGCTGAGGCAGTTTTTACGGACAATCGCTAGTCGCATGACGGCCAAGTCCAACCTGTCGTGGCACAACACACTGATGATGAAAGAAGTCATCAGTCCATCGACGGGTGTGGCCGAAATCTTGGCGCCCACCTTTCAACACGACTTTGCAACTTTGTCGCAGCTGATTGGCAAGCTGCTAGGTTCCGCCTTAGATTCGGACGCAATGCGGTCTTCATTTACAACTCAGATTGTCGCCCGCAGCATGTTCTTGCGCACCGGAAAGAACCTTCGAAGTATCGTCGGCATCGATTCCTCCATCAATGAAGACCCACAGCAGTATGCAGATCACGTGTGCGATTCAATCCTGACTCAAATTGACAATTTGCGGCGTGGCCAGCGTTTACCTTTGCTTGACTGGTCAGCGACCAACAATGACTCGGCAACTCAAACGCCACTCGAAAGTTAACGGACGATGTTTAAGAACCTTGTTCTGGGGGCTCTGCTGCCACTCGCACTGGTTATAGCCGGCTTGGCAGTGTTTTTCGGACTCAAGAGTCCCCCACCTCCACAAACCCAGCTGCCTCAGCCGGTTGTCGAGGAGCTGCTGCCGCACGTTCCTCGGGCCGAGGTGGAGGCTGTCCATGCGTTGGCCGAGATGTCCGACACACTGGATATCCAAGTTACGGGTACAGTCGTTCCTTACCGCGAAATCCAAATTGCCGCCGAGGCAGCTGGCCGGATCGTGCACAAGGACCCGGAAGTCCGCGACGGCAAGTACGTGAAGAAGGGCCAGTTGCTGTATCGCATCGACCCGCGCGATTATGAATTGGAAGTGGAACGTTTGACGCGCATGCGCGACCAGGAGTTGGCGTCGATCAGAGAGTTGCAGCAAGATATCGAAAACACGAGAAATCTGATGGAGGTGGCCGAGGAAGAGCTCAAGCTAGCGGAAGCGGACGTGCGCCGGTTTGAGCAGTTGGATTCGAATTTTTCCAGTGCGGCCGAACTGGATCAGGCTCGCCGCAGTCGCCTGAGCAGTATGAACCAACGAGTGAATCTGCAGAACCAAATCCGCACGTTCCAAACGAGGCAATCCAGATTGGAGCTGGCCGCCAAGTTGGCTGAGACTCAGTTGGCACAAGCCAAGCTCAATCTAGAGCGCACTACAGTGGTGGCCCCCGTTTCAGGCCGAGTGGTCAGTGAACAGGTCGAAACGGACTCGTATGTGCAGCGCGGCACACCGATGATGGTCATCGAGGATACTGAGAAGGTCGAAGTGGCGTGCAACATTCGCATGGACCAGCTGTACTGGATTCTTGACCAACCTGACTTGAGCACCGATCAGCTCGTGAATGCGGCCCAGACTGGACGGTATGAGCTGCCCCCAACCCCAGTTAATGTCCAGTTCGAATTGTCGGGCCGCGAGGCAACGACGTACGTCTGGCAAGGCGAATTGCATCGTTACGACGGCGCCGGCATCGACCCGCAAAGCCGTACGGTGCCGATTCGCATACGCGTGGATCACCCGTCGGATGTGACCACTGTCGATGGTCGCGCCATCGACGCTTCGGGCCCACCGATGCTAGTCCGCGGCATGTTTGTGGATGCCGTCGTGAAAGCGCGACCGACAACCCAGTTACTGCTCGTGCCTAAGCTGTCCATCAAGCCGTCAACGAACTCCAATGTGATTTGGAAGTTTACGCCCAATGAGCAAGCGGTATTCGCCACTACCACGGCGATCGCTAGCTTGGAGGCCGCACAAGACGAGACCCGCGCCCCGGCCGCAGAGACGGAGGAACCGGTGATCAACGATGTCGAAACCGCAGATCCCACCGAATGGGAAGCCGGATTTCTCACGATCGTCGACGACGTCCGCATGGTGACCTCATTTGGGCAATCCGGCGACGTTGAATACTGGGTGTGCGAAGTGGGCCTCGACCAACTTGGTCCCGGGGACCTGGTCGTGACCACTCCACTGCCAGGTGTCAAAGCAGATGGAACGGACCCCATTCGCGTCGAGAAGGCCTCGTTGCCGAGCAGCACCGCCAAACTGGCAAGTACCACCGATCAAGGTGACCAAGGATAGGAGTGACAAGTCATGAGAGCCATAGTTCGCTGGGCCATTGAAAACACCCCGGGCGTCAATGTGATGGTTGTGGGTTTGTTGGTTGCCGGTTTGCTCAGTTTCTTTGGGCTGCGCCGCGAGGTGTTTCCCGAGTTCGAACTGGAAGTCATCTTGGTCAACGTGCCTTATCCCGGCGCATCCCCAGGTGACTGCGAAAAAGGAGTCTGTCAGCCGGTCGAGGAAGCCGTGCGCGCCTTGGACGGCATTAAGCGTCTGGTCAGTATCGCACGCGAAGGCGGCGGTTACGTGCTGGTCGAACTCGACTCGAACGTCAGCAATGTTCAGAAGATCGTCACCGAAATCCGTTCTCGCGTCGATCGAATCACCAACTTCCCCGAGTTGGCCGAAGACCCGCAAGTCGAACAGATCACCTTTCGGGAAGCTGCGATTCGACTGGCCATCATGGGACCAAAATCAGACGACCCGAACGCCGAACTACGGTTGCGCGAAGTGACAGAGAAGGTCCGCGCCGAACTGCTGGATATCGACACCATTTCACAAGCTGAGATCCAAGGAGCCAAGCCTTACCAAATTGACGTCGAGATCTCGGAAGACACGCTTCGCAAACATGGCTTGACTCTGTCAACGGTCGCTCAAATCTTGCGGCGTGAGAACATCGAGATGCCAGGTGGGCAGCTGCGAGCCGATGGACAAGAGATTTTGTTGCGTGGCAAAAACCGCCGCGAAATTGGGGAAGACATTAAACAGCTGCCAATAATCTCCCAGCCCAACGGAACGGTACTGACCGTGAATGACATCGGGCAGGTGGCGGATGAATTCGACGATTCGTCCAACATTAACGAGGTCAATGGACAACCCGCGTTCGTCATCAGCATTGACCGCACCAGCGACGAGGACTTGTTGCGCATCGCCGATGAGGTTGCCAAGTATGTCGATCAGGCAGCGGGCACGCTACCTCCCGGCTACACCATGCAGATTTGGGGCGATACCAGCGTTGACGTTCGCGACCGCATGCGGATGCTACGCGACAACGGTCTGCAAGGACTGTTGTTCGTGTTCATTTTGCTGGCCCTGTTCCTGGAGTTTCGGCTGGCGTTCTGGGTCTCCCTGGGCATTCCCATCTGCGTGTTGGGGGCGGGATTGGTGTTGCTCGGTACCGGGCAGACCTTGAACATGCTCAGCATGTTTGCATTTCTCATGGCGTTGGGAATCGTGGTCGACGATGCCATCGTGGTCGGCGAGAACATTTACGCGCACCGCAACATGGGCAAGCCCTTCGTGCAAGCTGCCATTGACGGGACGGTCGAAGTCTTGCCGTCAGTGACCACCGCCATCTGCACGACGATTATCGCTTTCATGCCCTTCTTCTTCGTCGAAGGCGTCATGGGCAAGTTTATTGCCGTCATGCCGGTGGCCATTATCGCCATGCTGGCCATTTCGTTGCTGGAAGCCGCCACCGCCTTGCCCTGTCACTTGGCGCACGGCGGCTCCGCCACTCCCACGTCACTGCCACAGCATATCTTCCACACCATTTCCAAAGCGTTCTCGCCTGTCATTGCCTTTTTTGATCGCTGCAGCCGCTTTTGCGGCCAAGGCATGGACTGGTTTGGAGATCGCTTTTACATGCCAGTTCTAAGATTCTTGCTGCAGTATCCCTTTTTGGGCGTTGGCCTAGGGATCTTTCTGTTACTGGGCACGTTTGCCGCCATGAAAGTCGGTTTGGTGCGCATCAACCCGTTCCCCAAGACGGACAGCAATCAGATCTTGGCTCAAGTAGTTTTTCCGGACGGCACACCCGCTCAGGCCACCGATGCGGCCACCCAACAGATCGAGCGGGCGATGCGCCGCGTCAGCTGGCAAATCTACAACGAGCAGCAAGGCATCGCCATTGACGAACAACTACTGGAAAACCAGCTGAGTTCGCGTGACACCAAGGGCCCCGTGAAGCTGACGTTTCGGCAAGTCGGCCAGCTAACGGCGCAGGGCGCCATGGGATCGACGGGTCCCGGTGGCGGCAGTGCCGTGGGGCAGGTGTATGTCGAATTGCAAGATTCCAG
>JANQOL010000430.1 GCA_028289675.1 Pirellulaceae bacterium | reverse complement strand
CCACGAGACGGATGGGCAAGGCCGCGTGCACCACGCCCAGTATCTGAATTACTTCGAGCGGGGGCGAGTCGAATTGCTGCGCTCACTGGGGCACAGCTATCGGGATCTGGAAGCGACCGGGTTGATGTTGGTGGTGGCGGAAATGAACGTTCGGTACCTCGGAGCGGCGGTATTTGACGATCTACTCCGGCTGACGACGCGCGTTGTCCAGGCCAAGGGGGCTCGGCTGACCCATCAATATTGGCTGACGCGCTATGGCGACGACACGTCTGACTCCCAAGAGTCGCCCGATCGCCTGGAACGAGAGCCGCGCATCGTTGAGGCGCACAGCGTCATTGCGGCCGTGGACCGTCAGGGACGCGTGCGGCGATTGCCGGAGTATCTGCGCCAGTAGAGTGATGGCACCCGTAGTCACTGCACCGGTAGTCATGGAACTGGGGTCGGTTTGGGGCCGAGCTCTAGGGCTACTCCTGCTGCAGCCGCTGGGCCACCGCTTCGGCTTCTCCGATGACGCGCAGAATATTGCCACTCATGATCTTGTGGATGTCTGCTTCAGAATAGCCGCGGTCCAGCAGCACCTGGGTGAGCACCGGGTACATCGAAACGTCTTCCAGCTGTTTGGGAACAATGCTGATACCATCAAAATCGCTACCGATACCTACGTGATCGATGCCAGCCACCTTAGCGATGTGGTCGATGTGATCGGCCACATCATGCACGGTTCCGGGGTAGATGGGGTGTTTCGCGCGGTAGGCGGCTTGCTCCTGCCTGATCTTGTCCTGGTCGTCGCCGTACTTGCGGCGCAGTTCTCGCCCGCGGTCGAACAACGTTAATGTGTTCTTGGCCGACTCGGGTACGACAAAGCCGGAAAAGAAATTGACCATCACCACCCCGCCCTCCTGCGGCAGTTGCCGTAGGATTTCATCGGGCACATTGCGTGGATGATCGGCCACTGCTCGGGCGGACGAATGTGAAAAAATGATGGGTGCTTCGCTGACATCCAACGCGTCTTGCATGGTTTTGTGGGACACGTGAGAGATGTCGACCAACATTCCGAGACGATTCATCTCCCGCACCACTTCCCGACCGAAAGCGCTCAGACCATTGCACTTCGCCTCATCGCTGCATGAATCCGCCCAATCCAAGGTGTCGCTGTGGGTCAACGTCATGTAGCGAGCGCCCAGCCGAAACAGCCGGCGGAGTTTTTCGATCGAGTTCTCGATGGAGTGTCCACCTTCGACGCCGATCAGCGATGCAATTTTTCCCTCCCGCCGACAGCGAAGAATGTCATCCAAGGTCAAGGCCATCGCGAACGTGTCAGGATAGCGCTGGACCATCGCGCGGACGATGTCGATTTGTTCCAGCGTCATTTGGTGTGAGCGGCCCGATTCAACGGTGTTGGCTGGAACATAGACCGACCAGTACTGGGCTCCCACGCCTCCCGCACGCAGTCTGGCAATGTCGGTATGCAACTCAGGCTGTGGTTGAGAGATGTCCAGGTTGTCGAAAGAGAGCGAGGCTTCGGTCCGAACCTGCCACGGCAAGTCATTGTGTCCGTCGAACACATAGCTGCGTCCGTGAATGGCTCGGGCTTCATCGGATACGGTCACCGTGCCCGACGTCTGTGCCCCGGCGACCAGGGTGCTCCAGGTAAGTCCCCAGAAGGCCGCCACGCGTAGAATATTTTTCGAGAATAGGCAATAAACTACTTGTCGCGGCCGAATACCAGACATGTTTTTGGTCCTGCAGTTTTCAACTGGGAGTGGATTTCTGTTAAGGTAAATACTCGCTGAAAGTGTGCCGCCAAATGCTCTGGAGCGTATGCGGCGCACCTCACATCCTGAGCAATAATCTACCAGTTTGTGACAACCATGTTGCATCCGTCCGAGTCCGTCGAACCGCAACCGTTCTTGCCGCGCGTGCGCATGATTTGGTTCTTCGTGGTGGTGTCCGTAGTGGCCGCCGCGCTGGCCATCATTCGAATGGCAGAACAGTGGCAGACTTTGGTGGCCGCGCTGCTGTTCATCGCCGTGTTCCTTGGCTTGTTGGCGATGTTTTCGGGAGCCTGCTTTGTGGTGGCATTCTTGCTGGGCGCCATGGAGCGAGCCGTGGCCGGACAGCAGGAACAGCCTGTGAATCCATTTAGTGATGGCTCATTACCTGAGCAGATTATTCCACCCACTGCTGTCGAGGAAAATTAGACGCCGTGCCACTGAAGCGCTACGTACGTGGGCCAGTTCGTCCTGAAGTCTTCCGAGATGAAGGCGAGATCAACTGCCGCGCGGTCAGCCAGGCTCAGTTGAGGATTTGGTGCCGCAGTTTGGTGCTGACCGTCTGTTGGTGGTTGGTGACTCTAGGGGCGTCGGCTCACGCGCAAACAGTGGGCGATACGATCGTGACCCGACGCGTCCGCGGCGCTGATGCATTGCGGGTCGCTACGGACTTGGAAGTGCCCCCCACGTCCACGGTCGCAACCGCGCACTTTGAAATCACGAATCCCAAGCGACCTTCTCCACGAGATCGCAATATGGTGATTCGATTCTACTATCAACCTTGGGCGAACAACCAGAAAAGCACTCTGTATCGGATTCCGGTGCGGCTGGCCGAGGGACAAAAGTCGGTCAAAGTGGACTTGTCGTTTATCAACCCTGCCGTGCAAAGCGTGTGGGACGTGACAGTCTATGAGAATGGTCGCGATATCGAAGACAAGACCCAGCGGCCGACTAATGTCTCGCCATTTCAATGGACCTACCATCAAAACATCGATGAGGCCTTTGGTGGTTTGCACGCTCCCGATGAGAATGTCTCGGCGATGGACAGTACACTCCAGTGGTTGACGCCAAAGGTGCAGCTGACTACCACGGCGGCGAGAGGCACTCCGGCCGTAACGCCCTATCTGCGCAATGAAAACGCAGCGGAGGCGAGCACCGACTGGCGCGCCTATTTCGGGTATCAAGCATGGGTGGTGTCGGCCAAAGCGCTGCGTTACATCACGGAGCGGCAACCCGAGGTGGCCAGCGCACTGCAAGCGTATGTGGCGGCTGGCGGCACGTTGTTTGTACATAGCGCTGGCGAAGCTTCCGATCTGGAATTGCTCGATGGATTCTTGGGAATTGACGAATCCAACGCGCCGCATCGCAAGACTTGGGTCTCTGAAAAAAATCCAAAACTCGAATGGTGGTGGCAGGGCGCCTCGACGATTGACTCGCAGCAGGCCAGCCAGGAGTCTCAGACCGAGGAGGGATCTCTAACAAGTCGCGGTGCCGGTTTCGACGCCGTACTGGCAGCGGATACGTGGGTTCAAGCAGCCATGGGATCACACGCCGATAATCTGCGCCAGCTGCACTACTTGTTGGGTGATGACGAATCGGACTATTGGTTCACCGATGAGCAATTCAACTTTAGTGGCTACCGCAATCGGCTGTTGGACGTGCTGGACGATGAACAGTTGATGCGGCGGGAATACGTGAGTGGAACGATTCTGCTCAGTTCCAAACCGGTGACGGACGTTAACCGTCAATTGGTCGTGGATACCATTTCGAAACTGGGAGTGAAGCGTGACGCTTCCTATACGTCTTCAGAATCCGACGGGGATTGGTTCTGGCGCAATTTGATTACCACGGTCGGCAAGCCGCCGGTGTGGACCTTCTGCGTGATCGTGGCACTGTTTGGCGCGCTGCTGGGACCCGGCTTGCTGTTCCTGACCGGCAAGATCCAGCGCCGCAGTTTGATGATATTCATGGTGCCCGCCATCGCCTTTTTGGCGGTGATGGCGATTGTCGCCTACGGCGTTTTGCACGAAGGGTTTGACACCTATACACGGGTGACGTCACTGACCCGGATCGACACGACCGCAGATGTCGGCTTTGCCTGGTCACGACAGAACTACTTCAGTGGTCAGCCACCTCGTGAGGGCGTTTCTATTAACGCGCACACTTATGTGCGTCCGGTGGTGTCGGAAAGCAGTCGGTGGTACCGCAATGGGAATCCACGGTACGGCATCGGTCACACCGTGACCATCTTGCCGAACAAACAAGTGTGGAGTGGCTGGCTAAAGCCGAGACAGCAGCAGCAGTTGATGATCGGGCACCCGATCGAATCGCCGGCGTCGCCGGTCAGTCTGATGAGGGCCGATGGCGGGTTGACCATCACCAACGTCTCTTCGGACGAGATTCCGTTCGTTGTCGTGCGTGGCGAAGATGACGACTATTACTTTTGCGAGACTCTACGCCCCGGTGAGTCGACCACAGTTGGACGGCTGTCTCAAGTTGATGCCGAATCCGATGTTGCCAAAAAGATGGTGGACTACAAACCGGCTCCGCCACCCGAGCTGAAGGCCGGCGGGTCTCTGTGGGCTTGGAGCAACAACGATCGTCGAGCCCTGCGAGGCATGGAAAGTCAAGATGTCTTTAATCGCGCGATCGAAGACTACTTGTCGGACCGGCTCAAGATGGAACCTTACAGTTTTGCCACTCTGGTCGGTCGCAATCCAGCGGTCGAGGTGCCGGTGCAACAAACCGATGATAGCCAAGTGAGTGAAGAGCTGCATATCGTGATTGGAGTGCACCCGTGGTGACGTCGAGCGCTACTGATATCGCCTTGGAAGACCCTCCAGCGGTGCACACCACGGCCGGGCATCCGATGATCCAGCTGCGGAGGCTGTTTCGATTTTTTGGCAGGACTCGGGCTGTCAATGACGTTTCGTTCGAAGTCGAAGCCGGGCAAGTCTTCGGATACATCGGGCCCAATGGCGCAGGCAAGACGACCAGTATGCGGATTCTGTCCACATTGGATCTGCCGGACTACGGCGATGCGCTCGTAGATGGCTTTTCCGTGGTGAACGACCCTGATTTAGTACGCAAGCGTCTCGGTTTCATGCCGGATCATTTCGGCACTTATCCGAATATGAATTGCGTTGAATACTTGGACTTCTTCGCGCGGTCCTACGGAATCGTCGGCCGCGAGCGGACCAAGGCGTTACGGCATACGTTGTATTACACCGGACTGGATAAGATTGCCGAAAAGCCCATCCGCGGACTGTCCAAGGGCATGCGCCAGAGGCTGTGCTTGGGCCGGGCAATGATCCATGATCCCGCCGTGTTGATTTTGGACGAGCCCGCAAATGGCCTCGATCCGCGGGCACGTATCGAATTGCGGCACATGATCCGTGGTCTGGCTGCCGACGGGAAAGCGTTGCTGGTTTCGTCCCACATCCTGACCGAATTGGGAGAGATGTGCGACACCATCGGTATTATCGAACGAGGTCAGTTGATTGTCAGCGGCACGGTGGCCGAAATCAAAGCCAAGCTACGGCCGCATATCGACGTTTTGATTCAGCTGGTCGAGCGCGGCGAAGAGCTGGGTAGTTGGTTGCAGGGCCGCGAGCATGTGCAAGAGATCCAAGCCAGTGATCTGGTAGTCCGTTGTCAGTTCGTGAGCGATGATCAGCACGACCAGGCGGCATTGCTGCGTTCGATCGTGGACGCCGGATACCCTGTGTTGGAGTTCTCAACAGAGAGTCGCTCTTTGGAAGACATCTTTCTACAGATTACGACGGGGGCCGTGCAATGAGTCAGTCCTTGATGGGCGTGGATGGCTCCGAGGCTGCGCCTTTCGAACATCGCATGACCGAAATGCCCGACCAACTGTGGGAACGGTGGTGGCTGTGGTGCAGCGAACGTTTTAATCCCATCGTTATCAAGGAAGTGCGCCAGTCGCTAAAAAGCAGACAATTCACGATTAGCTTTGGGCTGACGCTGATCGCCGCTATTGGCTGGACGTTGATCGCGGTCTCGATGCTAGTACCGCGCATCTACTACATGCCCGGCGGCGCTCCGTTGTTGGTGGGCTTCTTTTGCATATTGACGCTGCCGTTGATGGTCATCATTCCTTTCAGCGCTTTTCGATCATTGACTGCTGAGACCGAAGAAAGCACTTTCGAGCTGCTGAGTATTTCGGCCTTGTCGGCTTCGCAGATCGTATACGGCAAGATGGCCTCGGCCTGCTTGCAGATCGTGTTGTATCTGTCGGCCCTGGCTCCCTGTATCGTACTGACCTACCTGTTGCGCGGTGTGGGCTTGTACACGATTTTGTTTTTGTTGGGATGGACGGTCCTGTTTTCAGTGTGCGAAACGGCGCTCGCCTTGCTCGTCGCGGCCGTGTCACGCACGCGGTTGATTCAAAACGGCGTTTCCGTGTTGGTGCTGGCCGGTTTGCTGCTGGGCATTTTCCTGTGGCTGACGTTGCTGATCAATCAAGGTGTCGATCTGTTTGGTAGTCCCAGTGGCGAGGAGTTCCTGGGTTATTTTGCCGTCTTGACCGTGGTAGCACTGATTGTGTCGCTCGTGTTGCGGGCTGCAGCTGCGGCCATCGATTTTCCCAGTGAAAACCACTCCACGCCGCTGCGTCGGCGATTGTTGTTGATGCTAAGTGTGGCCTTGTTTTGGTCGTTCATGGGGCTCTTGGCCGCTCGGCAAGGTGAAATTGTCGTGGTTATCCAGGTGTTCGTTTTCATCGTGTTGATGATCATTGGCGCCCTGATGACTGGAGAACGCGGGGTGATCTCCCCCAGAGCCCAACGCACGTTGCCGCGCACCTTTGCGGGACGCATCTTCCTGACCTGGATGTATCCCGGCGCTGGCTTGGGGTACATCTTTTTGATCTGTATCTATGCAGCTTTGATCGCCACGCTGGCCATCATGGAAGTCTACATGCAGTCGACTTCGACCTGGCGAGGAAGAGAATCTGGGCTGGTGTCCGGATTGTTGTTGCTGGGCTATTTGGCGATTTATTTGGGATTCAATCGGTTGCTGATGTTGGCCGTCTCTCGCAATTTGCCAGGCCGTATGATTGGCTCGGTGGCCGCGCTGGCGGTCGTATTGTTGCTGGCCCATCTTCTGCCGTTACTGATCGTGTTCTACTGGAACGACTACCGCGAAATTGACTATGCGTGGCATCAAGCGTTCAATATTTTCTGGTCAGTTTATGAGGCGTCAGAGGATCTTTCCCTGGATATTGCACCCACATCGGTCATCGTCTCCCTGTGCGCGATGGGGGTTTTCGGGTTGAATCTACTGTTGTCGACCCGCGACGTCATGCTGGTTCGCGTCGCTCAGCCACCTCGTGTCAGAGACGAGTCCCAACGGTCCGAACCAGCACCTGCGCCGCAGGTGGATCCCTTTGCTGACTAGTGGGCTGCCGAATCCATGCTGAATTCGCGGCTCGAAGTGATTTCCGCGAAGTTCAAACATGACACACTATCATCCTGAAGATCGACCCGAACCCGGCGAGCAGCCATTGCGGGCGCGCGTGCCGGATCACATAGCCGGTGGAGCCTTTAGCACGGGCGTGATCGTCATGACCGCTCATTCGGAGTTCATTCTGGATTTCGTGCAGAACTTGGGGCGACCTCACCAGATCGTCGCGCGCGTCGTCATGCCTCACAACGTCTTGCCCCAATTGGTGGACGCACTGCAAAGAAACATCGATCTGTATCGTAGCCGTTGGGGAGATCTGCCCCAGGTTGGCCAACCGCAGGCCACGCAGGCACCCTGGGCTCCGCCGGGAGGATCGACCATTGTTCAGCCGTCTACGGCGGAACCAAATGTAGATGCATCGTCCGCAGCAGCGGCGTCTCCCGCCGATGCCTCTCAGCCGTCAGCTGCCAATCCCATCGCCGGCCCGGCGTCTGGCGCTCCCAGCTCCACTGAAGCGGCGCACGCACAAGCGGCTGCCGGGCCGGATCCGACACCCGCGTCCGATGGATCTGGCGGCACGACGGATTCACCCGCGAGTTCGACCTCGCCCGGTGGTGGTGCTCGCCAGGCGTCCGCCCAAGAGATTTACGACGACTTGAAGATTCGCGATGAGCTCCTCAGCGGCTCCTACGCCAATGCGGTCATGATCGGCCATGGCCCCCATGAGTTCAGTTTTGACTTCATCACCAACTTCTACCCCAACTCCGCGGTCAGTGCGCGAGTTTTTCTGGCGGCCGGACAAGTTCCGCGCTTGTACGATAGCTTGCGTGGCACGTGGGACCAGTTGCGATTGCGAAGCCAGCCGCGCGGCCCGTTGCCTCCACCGGATTCCGGCGACGGGACGTCGCCTGACCCCGAGAATCCGCCAGGGCCCCCCTCTGCCTGATGCAAGGATTTCTCCATGCGCCTGGTACTCGCCAGCCAAAGTCCGCGTCGGCACCAACTGATGACGCAGGCCGGTTTCGAATTTGAAGTCATGCTGCCCAGCGAGACCGCCGAGTGTGGAATCTGTTCCCGCGAGTCGACTCCAGAATTGGTGGCCCGCTTGGCTTACCAAAAAGCCATGGACGTAGCGCCGCGAGTCACATCCACGGCTGTTATTGTCGCCTGCGACACGGTGGCCGACATCATGGGGCGAGTTTTGGGAAAGCCCGAAGATCGCAGACACGCCGAAGAAATGATCCGCTTGCTCAGTGGCAGACGGCACAGCGTGTACAGCGGGCTGTGCGTCTTGCCGGTGCCCGGTGGCGAGCCCGACGTTCGGGTGGAGAAGAGTGAGCTGGATATGGCCCGGCTAACGGACGACCAGATAACCAGCTATTTGGATAGCGAAGCGTGGGCCGGCAAGTCCGGCGCGTTTGGCTACCAAGACAATCACCCATGGCTGAAGTTGGTATCAGGCACGGCCGATAATGTGGTGGGGCTGCCAGTCGCGACGCTCCGTGACATGCTCAGCAATCTGCAGTAGCCCGCACGTTCTATCGCATGGCGGTACGTCCGCGCGACTTGCGTTAGCGGACGATTTGGAAGTCGATGGACGATTGACCGAATTTGTGGCCCTTCATGTCCTCGATCGTTAGTTTCAACTGGTAGCGACCGGGCTGGATCTTCTCCGGCATGTGCAGGCGATAAG
>JANQOL010000395.1 GCA_028289675.1 Pirellulaceae bacterium | reverse complement strand
GCTCGGGCAATTTCGCTCTTTAGACGCCCGCGTTCCACGATTCTATCGATGTAACCGTGCTCAAGCAAAAATTCGCTCGTTTGAAACCCGGCTGGCAGTTCGATTTTGATCGTGGCTTTGATCGTCCGCGGACCCGCGAAACCGATCAGCGCCTTGGGCTCCGCGAACACTAGATCTCCCAGCGAGGCAAAACTGGCGGCGACGCCTCCCATGGTCGGATTGGTGAGCACGGAAATGTAGAGTCCTCCGCTCTCATGAAAGCGCGAGAGTGCGGCGGACACTTTTGCCATTTGCATCAGCGACAGGATGCCTTCATGCATGCGAGCTCCACCGCCGGAACCGCTGACGATGATCAACGGCAACTGCTGCTCGGTGGCCCGTTCGACTAGCCGCGCCAAACGTTCACCGACGACGGAGCCCATACTGCCCATGATGAACGCGGAATCGGTCACGCCTACGGCCACCCGCCGAGCTCGAATCATACCGCTGCCGGTCAGCGTGGCATCGCTCAGGCCCGTCCGCTTTTGCTCGTCGACCAGGCGATCCGCATACCGCTTTTTATCTGAGAATTGCAGCGGATCGGTGGGCCTTAGGTGGCCGTCCCACTCTTCGAACGTCCCTGCGTCCAGTACCTGAGTGATTCGCCGCGAGGCCGACATGTAAAAGTGGTATTGGCACTTGGGGCAAACATTTTCAAGCCGTTCCGCCTCTTTGCGATAGATCGTCGCTTTGCAGCCGGGGCATTTTTGCCACAGGCCATCCGGTACCGCACGTTTGACGGGCTTGGTGCTACGGGCTGGGTCGATGGTGGCCATAGACGGTGGCTACCCTCCAACGAGAACGGGAACTCACACAAATGCCATCGAGCGCGCAGCCGGTTCAGATCGCACTTGGATGACTTCAAACGTCCCGAAGTCCAACTCGGCTTTCCACAGGTCGCCGAGGCTGCCTCCGGTCAATACGTAACGCACGATGGACGCCAGAGGCTGAGGAACGATCAGGCCGATTCTTCCGCCGCGATGCCGCTTTCGCAGCTTGTGGATCTGGCCTTGGATGCGTTCGACAGCTTGCTGCACCGTTTCACCGCGTGGTGGGCAGATGTCTCCGGGATGCTCTTGGAATTGGCGATACACTTTGGGCTGCAAGCGCTTCACCTCCGAAACCAATTTACCTTGCCACAGTCCGTGATCCAGATTCCTGAGACAGTCCAAGGATTTCTGTTTGCAAAAGTTGGTTTCCGCAATTTTGCGAGCGGACTGTTGCGCGGACTCACTGGGGGCCACGTACAGACAATCCAATTTAATGGTAGCCAATTTCTCAGCCAGTTTGCTCGCCTGCACTTCGCCTTCAGGGCAAAGGGGAATATCCAATGAGCCTTTGATTCTGCCTTCGGCATCAAATGTGGTCGATCCAGGGCGTATCAGCAGTACTTCTAACATTCCGTAGTTACCAAGGATGAATGGTGTTTGGCGCCCATGCGCCGTCGTATGAGTCGCTCGGTCGAGTGGCGTGTCCGTCAATGAACGCGGCTCAGGCCAGCATCGAAACCAATAGCACTAATTTCAAAATACAAAACGGCTATGAGCGATTCGTGTTGTTCTTCTGTTTGGCGTCACTGCCGGTGACTGTTAAGTGGGTAGTGCGTCGTGCAACTGCTCCATGGCGATTCGATAGTCGGCTAATCCGAAAATGGCTGATCCGACCACAAACAACCGTGCTCCTGCCTCGTGGCAAGCGCTAATCGTGCTGGTGTTCACACCGCCATCGACCTCCAGAAGCAGTTGCGGGTGACTCTCTTTTAACTGGCTCAACTTGTCCAAAGCAACCGGATTAAAGCTCTGGCCTCCAAAGCCAGCATTGACACTCATGACCAAAAACAAGTCGCACCATGACAGGGCAGACTGGACAGTTTCCAGACGCGTTTCTGGATTCACGGCTAGACCAACGCCTACTCCGGCTTCGCGGATTTGTTGCAAGACTTCGCTAGCGTCCTGCTCAATCTCGGCGTGAATCGTCAAGCAATCCGAACCCGCGTCGACGAATTGTTGAACATACTTGGCCGGGTCCGACACCATTAAATGCACGTCGATGGGCAACTCGGTGAGCCTGCGAATGCCTTCTACGATGGGCATGCCGTAAGTCAAATTGGGCACAAAATGCCCATCCATGACGTCCAGATGCAGCGCTTGAACGCCGGCTTCTTCCAAGCGCGCAATCTCGCGGCGCAGGTCGCCGAAGTCGCATAGCAACAGGCTGGGCAAGACCATAAAGTCCGCAGCACGCAGTCGCTGCATGGCCTGATCCGATCTTGATGCATCCATCTCCGCCATCTTCTTCCGGAGTCCCAGAAACGCAAGAGGCGGCAAGCTTGTCCCTCCTTCCGCCAAGGCGCAGGTGTGTGTCCCCGATCGCCGTTAATGCACGTCGAGTGGCCTCTAGGTGCTGATAGTGGCCGGTTGTTCACCGATGACCGTGATTTGGAAGAGAAGGTCTGGCCAGCAAATTTGCCGATTTTATCGCCACAAGCACCGGAATACTGGGTTTTTGTTCAGTAGTTAGCTGGCGCTCGCAGTTGTGATGCTGCTGTTTGTAGGTGCTCCAGGCTATGCGCAACGTCTGTGGCGCACGCGTTGTGGGTGTGCACTTTGCAACTAGCCGTACAGAATTTCCTCGGAGGGCGGGATGCCCCGTTCCGAACGTAGCGTCCACAAACGGCACCACTGCAGTGCCAACAGGCTCAGATAGGCCGGGTTCAACAGAACGTATCGCTTCCACAGCCGCGTTGGCTCCCGGGTGAAGCGGTAGAGCCATTCCAGCCCTCGAGACTGCATCCAGGGTGGAGCTTGGGCGAGTTCGCCGGCGTGGAAGGAGAACGCCGCTCCGACCGCCATCACCGGCATGGATAGGCGCTGGCGAAACTCGTACGCCCACACCTCTTGGCGTGGGCAGCCAATTCCGACCAAGGTGATGTCCGCGCCGCTGGCGCGGATTTGCTCGACGAGTGCATCGCGCTCATCGGACTCTAACGTCCGAAATCTGGAAGGGCAGCTGCCGGCGATTTTGATCTGCGGAAACTGCTCGGTCAGTCGCACGGACAACTTATTCAGCGTTTCTGCCTGACTGCCGAACAAGAAGATGGACAGCCCTTGCTCGGCCGCCGCGGCACACACCTTGAGTGTCAGGTTGGGACCGTACACGCGGTCGGGCAGATCCAGTCGGTGCAGCCAGTTGAGGCCCCAACGGACTGGTTGTCCATCCGGCACGACCAATTCCAGTTCATTCAATCGGTAGCAGTGCTCTCGATCGAAGACACCGGTCATCACTCCATGCACGGCAAGTGCGCTGACGCCCAACGGTCGTTTATCTCGCGCGGCAGCAATGATCGTTTCGACGGCCGCCTCATAATCCACGGCGTTGATGCCAATCCCGAGTAGGTTTCGTTTTCCGTAATCGATCATGGACGCTACCCAAACCTGGCTACGATTTGTTCTACGATTCTATGCCCCGAGCTTCCATCGCCAAAAGGGTTTTCGGCCACGATCATTGATTGACGTGCATCCGAATCCGTCAGCAATTCGGTGGCGCGTCGAATGAGCAAGTCACGATCCGTGCCAACCAATTCGCCTGCGCCGCACTCAACCACTTCAGGGCGTTCGGTACTTTCCCGTGTGATCAGCAGCGGCACTTGTAGTGTTGGTGCTTCCTCCTGCACGCCGCCGGAATCCGAGATGATCAAGCGACTGGCTTTCATCTGGGTGACGAACTGCGGGTAGCTCATCGGCGGAGCCAGCTCGATCCGTGAATTTCCTTCCAGTATGGAACGCACGACCGGGCCAGCTTGAGGATTGGGATGTGTTACAAACAGAAAGCGTGTGTCGGTAAACTTCTCCGAGAGTGCTAATACCGCCGAACAGATGGCCTCGAGCGGTGCGCCAAAGTTCTCGCGCCGATGGGCCGTCAAGATCACTTGCGGCGGTGATTGTTCTGCTTGCCGAATCGCCGACTGCTCGCGCTCGAGCGTCCACTGCAAGGCATTCACTACCGGGTTGCCCGATATAACAATTTGGTGCGCTGGAACACTCTCTTCAATCAATCGCTGGCGAGCTCTTGGTGTTGGTGCGCAGTGCAAATCGCAGCTGAGCGTGGCGATGCGGCGATTCATTTCCTCCGGCCAAGGCGAGCGGATGTCGCCGGTCCGCAATCCGGCTTCGACGTGCACTACTGGAATCTGCGAGTAGAAGCCGGCCATGGCGGTGGCCGCGCTGGTCGCGGTATCGCCTTGCACTACGATGGCGTCCGGTTGCACCTCATGCAACGTTTCATCCAGGCGTTGCAAGCAACCTCCCACCAACGATGTCAGCCTGGAATGGGAACGCATCAATTCCAGGTGCACGTCCGGACGCAGGCCGAAGTAGTCCAACATGGGCTGGGCCAAATCCGTGTGCTGCCCGCTGTGGCAGACGATCGGCTGCACGTTGGAATGAGCTTCAGCTGCCCACACGACGGGTGCCTGCTTAATGATCTCAGGCCGCGTTCCCATCGTTATCAGCAGGCGAAGTGGAGACGGTGAAGTTGCAGGCATGCCGTCGGCAATCCAAGGAAATCGGCGAAATGAGATGGTCCACGTCGAGCGGACTCAGCGCTCCATGCACGGCCGAACCGCAGTTTTCTGGACCCATTCTGATCGCCCAGACCCTTTTCACAAGCTTTGCACCGGCGGGAGGTTGCTGGAATCCAAGGAATTCAAGCTCTTGTTCAGGTCGCAGCGGTTTCCAACTCCCCGCATCCAACTCACGCGGGCTGGGCTGCTTGGGTTTGCGTTTCGCGCGTATCCTGCAAAACGGCCCAAGCGACCAAGATGAAGCACACAGCCTGGGCAACGGACAAGCCGACAGGGATGGCCGCGTCTCCCAGCCAGCCCGCACCCAGAAAGCTGATCACCAACAGGATCACGACACCAATGGCCCGCGCCCGTACGCCCGTTTCTGGTTTTTTTCGCGCCCGCAAGTAACTGTCTGCCGCCTGCAACAGGCCACGGAAGATTCCCGCTGGTAGCAGCAACCAAGCATAACGCACCGCGGGCGTAAAGTCGGCTCGATAAATCACCGGCAGCAACCATGGTAGCACTACGGCCAGCAGCAACGCGCAAACGATTTGGACAACCAGTCCCAATCCGATGAATCGCCAAGCGTCGGCGTAGCTCAAGTGTTCGTTTTCACGGGCACCGCGATTGAATCCGTACAAGCCAGCAGCATTGGGCACAATAATCATCAGCGACGCAATCGGGACGGCGGCGGCGTACAAACCCAGTAGCGTTGGGAACATCAGCATGAAGAGCACCAGGTCCAGTCGCTCGAGCAACTCAGTTGACAGCCAGGCCCGCATCAGACCACGACCTTCACGCAGTGCCTGGGGGATCGGGACTTCGCTCGGGCCGAACCAAGATTCGTCCATGCCGAAGCGTACCAGCAGCAACGATAGAACTTGAGCCACAAAGAACAGCACGCAGGCCATCAGTAGCCGCCCGTTATGGTCTGATGCTTGACTCGCCAATTCTGGGCCCGATGCCGCGGGGCCACTGGAAAACAGGCCGCTGGCGGTGCCCGTCAAAGCCATGACCAGGCAAGCCAGCAACAAGAGCCCTGGGAACATGGCCGCCGCCGCCAACCGCACTTGGTTGTACCGTGTGAACTGGCGCTGGCCGTGGTCGACGGCCTGCACGGACAACCGGATCTGTTGCAAAGGCATGGTGCAAGCGCACAGAATTGCCAGCGGCAATACGTGCCTCATCTCACTTGGCAGAGTCAGCCAATCTAGCGCGATGCAGGTAGCCATGGTGATCAGCCCGGCCACCATGCCATAGCGGGCGGCGGTTCGGCGCAAACGAGCGTTCGGGCGCTGTTCGGCCGCATAACCGGCCATCAGCTCCGGCGCACCCAACAGACCGAGATACAACAGCACTTGGGGAAACATGGCGGCCGCAGCAAATTCCCCGCGACCCTCCGGCCCCAACATGCGCGCCAGAATAATGCCTTGCACCGCGAAAAAGCCGAAGGTGCCAACTGACGCACCGAGTGTCAGGCCAAATCCCACCAGTTTGCGGACGAGGCTGGTCTCCGGCGGCGCGTTGGACTGGCCTGCGGAGGCTGCCGGCATAGAGCAGTTTACAGACTCGGATTGGCTCAACGCAGGGCCCGCAAAATCGGAGTGTTTCTACAAGACAGGACGTTGTTCATCCTACTTGGAATGCCAACTGCGACACCAGCACTATTCGGTGGTTTCGCGGTTCGGCCCGAGGACCGGCACCGAGTGCTCATGCGATTTCCGTTGGCAATGAGCGCCTGCCGCCTAGGAATCAGTTACCCCAAAGGTCGAAGACAACGTGGTGAGGCGGGCGGCCCGCGTTCGTCCGCCACGGTGATGCGTCTGTGAGGAGAATTCCTGCAATGACGAATTTGCCGATCGTAATGAACGATCACTGGCAACCCAACGGCCAATGCCTCCAGTCGTGTTGGACCGAAAATGCCAGTGTGCCTCGCACGGACGAATGCCTGTCGCATCCACGTTGGCGGCTGCTCACCATCGTCGAACAGGCTACTCCAACAACAACAGTCTGCTAGTGACCGATGCGGCCTAGTATCACGGAAGAAAACGTGGTGACGATCAACTTCAGGTCCAGTCGCAGGGAGCGGCGCTTGGCATACTGCAGATCCAAACGCATCCAGTCCGCAAAAGAAACGTTGCGGCTCTTGGCCAACTGCCAGAAACAAGTGAGCCCAGGTTTGACTTCGTGGCGACGACGCTGCCAAGGCGTGCATTGGGCAGCTTCCGCGACTGGTAGAGGTCGTGGGCCCACTAACGACATATCACCGCGCAGTACGTTGAACAGCTGTGGAAGTTCGTCCAAGCCAGTGGCGCGCAAGAAGCGTCCAACTCTCGTGATTCGAGGATCTTTGCGCATCTTAAACGCGGGCCCGTCGCGCTCATTCTCGTGGCGCAGATTGGCTTGCAACTCTTCAGCGTTGCTGACCATCGTTCGCAGTTTGTAGATCGTAAACGGAGACCCCAAGAAACCAGTCCGCGTTTGGCAGAAAAGAACCGGTCCGCGACTGGTCGCTTTCACCAGCAGCATCAGCACGGCCAGCACGGGCGCGCTGATCGAAAGTCCCACGACGGCTCCCGCCACGTCCAACGCTCGCTTCCAGCGCGGATAGCTGGGCAGCATCATCGCCAGCGGCGACACGGCGTCGCTGGGAGATTCA
>JANQOL010000389.1 GCA_028289675.1 Pirellulaceae bacterium | reverse complement strand
CGACATTGACCACATTCGCGAAACCCGCGTCAACGAACTTCTGGCATGCCTTGGTGGACCGATTGCCGCTACGGCAGATGACGTAGAGGGGCTCGTGAGCTGTTCCGTTGCGCTGGGCCATCACTTGATTTGCATCCAGTGAATCGAGCGGCATGTTGCGAGCCATCACGGCGTGGACCTCGCGAAACTCAACAGGCGTCCGCACATCAATCAGATCGACGCCCTTCTGCGAGTCCAACTCGGCAAGTTTTGTCACGGAAACTGTCTCAAATGCACTCATTGGAACCTCGACATACTAAAAGGTGTTTAGGTGTAAACCTCGGGAGGTCACGATATAAAAGCCCAAATAAAAATCAGCTCGCAGAACGAGATGCGCGCGGCAGGTACTTGTCCTCGATGCATTGCATGATGTTCCCCAGGTGTGGTTCGGCCACGCGATAATACACTCGCCGCCCCTCCCTTTCGCTGGTAAAAAACCCACATCTCTGCATCAAACGCAGATGGTCCGATGCCACGTTGTCGGGAATACCGCAGTCCTCCGCGATCTCGCCGACCGTGTACCGACCATGCAACAGAAGCTGGACCATACGCAAACGAACCGGATGGGCCAGAGTCTTCAAGCACTCTGCGGCCTGAGCAAACGCCGCCGGGCTGCCGACAGGCTTGGTCTGCGCTTTGTTCTTTAGTCGCTTTGCCATCTCATTAATCCCTTACCTATAACATATCGACATCTCACGATATGTCAAATAGGTTTTTCCCAAACTTTGTGCATGACTGGGTATCGGCTGTGCATCGGTCCCAAGCTGGGTGAATTGAAACTACGTTTTTTCGCGCGTGGAAACTCATCTCAGCTCACCGATGACGCTGCTAACTACTCTCTCCTCCAAGTCTTGCCATACCCGTGACTTGATTCCAACGAGAGAATGCCCAATTTCTGTTTCGCTCCGCCAAACGCGGCCGACCAGCGATTCCAAGGTCGTGAACGCAGTGAAAGCCAGCGGCATTTGCTAGGATTGTCGGGTACAGTTTTCCTGGGGGACAACCAATGAGAGATACAGATTCAATCATAACCTCTGCCTTGAGCTATTTGTTCTTGGTCATTATGCCGCTTCATCCTCGTCCAGCAGCTGCCCAAGACACGGTTGCAGCATTCAGGCTGGCAGAAGGGTTGGAAATCGAGTTGGTGGCGGAAGAGCCGTTGATCCGCTGGCCGGTCGTAGCGGACTGGGACGAACAAGGGAGGTTGGTAGTGGTTGAATCGGGTGGTGTCGGTTGGCCGATTCAAGAGCACAACCAACAGCTACTGCATCGCATCGTTCGCCTAGTGGATGATGACCGAGATGGAAAATTCGACCGGCGCATTGTCGCTGCGGATCGTTTGCCGTTCGCGGAAGGTGTCTTGTGCCTGGGCAACGATTTATTGGTTGGTGCCCCACCCAATATTTGGAAGCTGTCAGATCAAGATGGCGATGGCGTATGTGAGGAGCGCCAAGTTTGGTTTGATGGACAAACCGTTACGAACTGCGCTAACGATTTGCATGGACCCTATTGGGGGCGCGCTGGTTGGATTTACTGGTGCAAAGGTGCGTTCGGTGAGCAGACGCACGAATTGACCAACGGAACCACCCTGCACGACAAAGCCGCCCACATTTATCGTCGCCACCCAAGTGGCGGCCCAATCGAAAGTGTCATCAGCGGCGGTATGGACAATCCAGTCGAAATGGCAATGACGCCGGAGGGTGAAAAGTTCTTTACAAGTACTTTTCTGCAGCATCCCGGTGATGGTAAGCGTGACGGTATTGGTCACGCCGTCTACGGTTCAGTATTTGGCAAGGATCATTCCGTCCTCTCCAGACTCAAACGGACCGGGCCCTTGATGCCCATTATGACTCACCTAGGACCAGCTGCTCCAAGTGGCCTGATCTGTTTACGCTCCACTCAATGGACAGAACGGCTCTTTGAAAGAGATGGCCCAGCCGAATTGCGCGTACTTCTGTCTGCCCAATTCAACTTGCATCGAGTTGCCGCCCACCGCTTGGTTAGAAATGGAGCGACGTTCGCCACCGAAGATCTCGAGATCTTGACCACAGATCGAGTCGATTTTCATCCCACCGACGTGCTCGAAGACGCCGATGGCAGCATTTTGGTTCTGGATACCGGTGGTTGGTACGATTTATGCTGCCCGACGTCGCGAGTGGATCAAAAAGTTGCACCCGGAGGTATCTACCGCATAACCAGCCGTGGTGGTAGTAACCGTAAAGCCACCGTTCGCCCCCAAACGTTGGAACCGTCCGAGCTCCCGCCCCAAGAGCTCGTGGAATCATTGTCGGATCCGCGACCTTGGATTCGCCGCTCCGCACAATTGCAACTCGGGAGTAACCCCAGTGGCCTTCGGCAGATTCTTGTCGCGCGATCAATGAACAAAGAGCTGCCGATGGACGAGCGGCTAGATGCCCTGTGGGGTCTGTCCCAGCTTGGACAACACGGAGCCCCAAACGTCTGGCCAAGTGTTGAAGAAATCCTCCGAGTCAGTCACGAGGAGCCGTTGGAGCTGGCGGCTTGTCAAATCCTGAGTCTACATCGCTACCTTCCGGCCGCGAAAACCCTGCTCGAAATACTAGAAGCCCCAAGCTCAACTCCGTTGACACAGCGTCTGGCTGCGGAGGCACTTGGCCGAATTGGTGAAGGAATGCGACTGGACGGTGAAGCCCGGGACGAAAAGCTGATTCAATCCGCCACCGGCGCCATCATGCGCCGCCTTGCCGGGGCGACGCAACAAGAGCGCGAGGATCCGGTATGGCGACATGCGATGGTTTGGGCGCTGATTGAGTTGGACGGCGGGCAATTTGTGGTCAAGTATCTGGTGGACCCGGTGGTCGATTCGCAAGAGCCAGACGTCGCCCAGCGCGAAGCCGCTCTGGTTGTGCTACACCAACTAAAAGATGACTCGCTTGATGCACTCGTTGTCCTCGAGACGATGAAGCGGCATCCGCAACTTTGCGAAGTCGGAGCAGAGATCTTGGCCGCCCACCCAGATTGGGCGAGCCAATCTAAGGAAGTGCTTCATGGCTGGTGGCGAGATGCCGAGTTGGATTTGCTTGGCTCAGCCTTAACAGCGTGGCGTGACGAACAAGCCGTACACGCCCTGGTCGGCGAGTGGATTGGTGGGCCCAAGTGCAACATGGACAATTTGCCGCAACTGTTGGTGGGCTGGTCAGGCGAGCAGCTACCGACTCACATCGTGGACGAAATTGCTGACCTAGTGGATAGAGTCAACTCCAATAAAGATGCCGATGACCAGGAGCGATTGCTGGACCTGCTGATTGAATACGACTGGTCCAATTGCGAGTCGCGAGCGTTCTTGACGGCGGTGAAGCGGCAACTCGACGTCGAAGCGGATTACTCAATCCAACGCAAGTGTCTGTTATGCCTACCCGCTGGGAAACAAGGTGTCTCCGACAAGCTTTTTGCGCGACTCGTTGGTCAAGGAGACTTCGAATTGCTGGCGCGGCTTCGTTTGGCGTCATCGCAGGCGGAACAGCTTTTACCCCTGCTGAGCAGCTCATCGAGCCTTGAACTGACGAACTTGTTGACAGCGACCGCCTCCGCAGACTCCGGTGCCATCGATCGAGCTGTTCTGGAAAAATTGCCTAGCATTGCAACAGCCAAGGCCCTGCCGGAGAACTTTTTGACCAATCTCTTTCGCTCTCGTTCTCAAGCATTCCGCCAGTCGGTAGATCGTGTGTCTACAGAGCTGCTTAGGCCGCCCGCGAACGTACAAGCGGCTGTTCAACAAACTCTCGAGGACCTGGAAGAGTTGCAAGGCGATCCCGTTCGCGGTCTGCAAGTCTTCCGAGGTGAGAAAGCAGCCTGTAGTGCCTGCCACCAGATGGGATACATCGGGGGACGCATTGGGCCCGAGTTGACGCACATTGGTCGTAGCCGCACACGCGAAGCCCTGCTAGAGGCAATGCTATTCCCAAGTGCTCGCATCGAACAGAGTTATCAACCTTGGTCGGTGCTCACCAGTGATAGCAGAATTCTCAATGGGCTCATCGAACGTACTCAAGGCGAGACTCTCGTGTTGCGTCTGTCAGCGCAAAAAACAGAGACGTTGCACACGGAGGATATTGAAATTCGCAAGCCCAGCGACGTGTCCATTATGCCGACCGGACTACGCGAGATTTTGGCACCCCAAGAGTTTGCAGACTTATTGTCCTTGCTCGAGTCTGCGAAGTAGCGCATGACACGTTACCGCTGGCAGTGGATTGGCGAGCGCTATGCCAGAAGTGAACTCGCGCGGCATCGATGTCAAGAAAGCGCCCTCCGACAACGGTGAATTTGACGACGAGCACTTCCGCGTTTCGTCATTTCCCAATCACTGGAAGTTCGATATAGGACTCCCCGCCTCGCTCACAGTAGACCCGCTGTTGTGCCGCTTGGAAGTCAGCGTCAGTAGCCTCAGGAATACGCATGAAAGTATGCGGATTGCGGTCAATCAAAGGGAACCAGCTGCTCTGCACTTGCACCATGACGCGATGCCCTTTGCGGAACAAATGATTGCGAGTTCGAAGGTCAATCGTGATGGTCTCAGGCACATTTGGTTGCATAGGTCTTGGCGTTTTGAAACCATCGCGGAACTTTGCCCGCAAAACGTCATCCGCAATCATCAGCTGGTACCCGCCCATCTCTGGTTGCTCTGGATAATCTTCTGGATAGACATCAATCAACTTGACAATCCAATCGCAATCGGTCCCGCTTGTTGAAGCATGCAAGCAAGCCTTGATATGCCCCGCGACCTCAAGGGCTTCTGATAGCGGTTCACTGACAAAACTCAACACGTCGGGTCGACCTTGAACAAAACGTTGATCTTCGACCTTCCAAAGTTTGCCTGCGCGTCCAAAGCGCGGATCCTGGCTGCCCGGCAGCCCCTGCCAAAATCCCATGATCGGGCGTTTCGAGTACGGGACGGGGTTCTTGGGATCGGAAGTAAACTCCCGATAACCAGCCTCGGCCGGAGGCTCATTCGTCGAGAGAATTCCGCTGGTCGATAGATACCATCGCTGTGCAGTTGCGTCCGCAGGTGGCCAACTCTCGTAGGTCTTCCACTGATTCGAACCCGTTTGGAAAAGTGTCGCTTCTGGAAGCTCATATCTCATGCCCTCCCACAACAACGACTTGAAGAACGGAGCTTCGATGTTTCGCTGGTAGAACTCGGTCAAATCGCCGCCAAACTGATAGGCTCCC